>JAEUNU010000196.1 GCA_016789125.1 Zoogloea sp.
ATGCCGGCGCAGCCATCCTGCTGCCCCAGACCGAACTGACGCCGCAGCGCCTGGCCGCGCTGCTGCAGGGTATGACCCGCGAGCGCCTGCTGGATATGGCCGAGAAGGCCCGCCACTGCGCCAGGCCGGACGCCACGGCCCGCGTCGCCGACGTGTGCGCCGGCCTCGCCCGCTGATTGAAGAAACGGAAATCGACGTGAAACACAAAGTCAAAAGCATTCATTTCGTCGGCATCGGCGGCGCCGGCATGAGCGGCATCGCCGAGGTGCTGCTCAACCTGGGCTACGAGGTCAGCGGCTCCGACCTCGGCGACAACGCCGCCACCCGCCGCCTGAAGGCCCTCGGTGCCCGGGTGATCCAGGGCCACGCCGCCGACAACGTGCTCGACGCCGACGCGGTGGTCACCTCGACCGCCGTGAAGGGTGACAACCCGGAAGTCATCGCGGCCCGCGCCCGCCACATCCCGGTGGTGCCCCGCGCCCAGATGCTCGCCGAGCTGATGCGCCTCAAGCAGGGCATTGCCATCGCCGGCACCCACGGCAAGACCACCACCACCTCGCTGGTGGCGAGCATCCTCGCCGAAGGGGGCTTCGACCCGACCTTCGTGATCGGCGGCAAGCTCAATGCCGCGGGCGCCAACGCACGCCTGGGCAAGGGCGACTTCCTGGTGGCCGAGGCGGACGAGTCCGACGCGTCCTTCCTGTTGCTGACCCCGGTGATTTCGGTGGTCACCAACATCGACGCCGACCACATGGAAACCTACGGGCACGACTTCGCCAAGCTCAAGCAGTCCTTCGTGGATTTCCTGCAGCACCTGCCGTTCTACGGCGTCGCGGTGCTGTGCGACGACGACAAGCACGTGCGCTCGATCATGCCGCTGGTGTCCAAGCAGATCGTCCGCTACGGCTTCTCCGAATCCGCCAACGTACGTGCCGAGAACATCCACGCCGAGGAAGGCCGGATGGTCTTCGACGTGGTCCGCGTCAACGGTACCACCAGCCGCCTGTCGGTCACCCTCAACCTGCCGGGCCGCCACAACGTGCTCAACGCCCTGGCGGCGATCGCGGTGGCCACTGAGGTGGGCGTCTCCGACGAGGCCATCGTGAAGGCCCTGGCCGAGTTCAAGGGCGTCGGCCGGCGCTTCCAGCGCTACGGCGAGGTGGCCCTGCCCAACGGCGGCACCGCGACGGTGATCGACGACTACGGCCATCACCCGGTCGAGATGGCGGCCACCATCGCCGCCGCCCGGGGGGCATTCCCCGACAAGCGGCTGATGCTGGCCTTCCAGCCCCACCGCTACACGCGCACCCGGGATTGTTTCGAGGATTTCGTGAAGGTTCTGTCCACCGTCGATGCGCTGCTCCTCGGCGAGGTGTACGCTGCCGGCGAGTCGCCCATCGTGGCCGCCGACGGCCGCTCGCTGGCGCGGGCGTTGCGGGTGGCGGGCAAGATCGAGCCGGTGTTCGTGGAGAACATCGAAGAAATGCCGGGGGCGATCCTGTCCGCGGCGCAGGATGGCGACGTGGTGATCACCATGGGTGCCGGCAGCATCGGCGGCGTGCCGGGCAAACTGGTGAATGGCGAGGTTTAAGAGCGTGAGCAGTCAATTCGGAAAAGTGGCGGTGCTGCTGGGCGGGACGTCTGCCGAGCGGGAGATTTCCCTGATGTCGGGCGGCGCCGTGCTGGCGGCCCTGCAGGCGGCGGGCGTCGATGCCCATGCCTTCGATCCGGCGGAAACCGACCTGCACATCCTCAAGGAGCAGGGCTACGAGCGCGCCTTCATCGCGCTGCACGGCCGTGGCGGCGAAGACGGCACCGTCCAGGGAGCCCTCGAGCTTATGGGCATTCCCTACACCGGCAGCGGCGTGATGGCCTCGGCCATCGCGATGGACAAGTGGCGCACCAAGCTGGTGTGGCTGGCCGCCGGCCTGCCCACGCCGCGCTTCGCGATCCTCGATGCCAGCACCGACTGGGACGCCGTGGTGGCCGACCTGGGCCTGCCGATCTTCGTGAAGCCGGTGCATGAAGGCTCCAGCATGGGCGCCACCAAGGTCACCGAAGCCAGCCAGCTGAAGGGCGCCTGGGAGCTCGCCGCCAGGTTCGATTCGCTGGTGCTGGCCGAGGAGTTCGTCACCGGCCAGGAGCTCACCGCGCCCTTCCTGGGCGAGCGGGCGCTGCCGCTGGTGCGCATCGTCGCGCCGGGGGGCAACTACGACTACCAGAACAAGTACTTCACCGACGACACCCAGTACTTTTGCCCGAGCGGCCTGCCCGAAGCGCAGGAGCGCGAGATCCAGGCCGCCATCGTGCGCTGCGCCCGGGTGCTCGGCTGCCGCGGCTGGGGCCGCGCCGATCTGATCCTGCGCGACGACGGCAGCTTCACGCTGCTCGAGATCAACACCGCGCCGGGCATGACCAATCACTCGCTGGTGCCCATGTCGGCCCGCGTGGCGGGCCTGTCCTTCGAGGCCCTGTGCCTCGAGATCCTCTCCGGAGCGCGCCTTGGCTGACGAGCGCAACACCTCCAACGTTCCGCCAGAGCCCGGCGCCAAGCCTGGCCAGGGGAAACGCGCGCGCACCGCGCGCCCGGCGCGGGCGGTGGAGGGCAACGGCCTGTGGGACAGGCCGCAGCTGCTCAACCTGATTTCCGACGTGCTGATGGTCGTAGGCGCCGCGGGCCTCGGCTATGCCGCGGTGGCAGCCCTGTCGCGTCTGCCGGCCTTCCCGCTGCGGGAGGTGGTGGTGATGACGCCGCTGGCCCAGGTGACCAACGCCCAGCTCGAATACGTGGCGCGCTCGTCGTTGCGTGGCAATTTCTTCACCGTTGACCTCGACGATGTCCGCGCCTCCTTCGAGAAGCTGCCCTGGGTGCGCCGCGCCGACGTGCGCCGGCGCTGGCCGGGCGGCGTCGAGGTGCGCCTCGAGGAGCACGTGGCCTCGGCCTACTGGCGGGTCGGCGAAACCGGCGACATGCGCCTGGTGAATCGCTACGGTGAGGTCTTCAGCGCCGCCAGCAACGCCAAGATGCCGGTCTTCAGTGGCCCGGAGGGGTCGTCCAGCGTGCTGCTGGCCAAGTTCGACGAGTTCACCGGCAAGCTCGGCCCGCTGGGCAAGCAACTGGTGGGCGTCTCGCTGTCGGCCCGGGAGGCCTGGCAGCTCAAGCTCGAGGACGGCCTGACGATCGAGCTGGGCCACGACCAGGTGAAGGCCCCCATCGACGAGCGGCTGGCGCGCTTCGTGCGCCACTACCCGAAGGCCCGCTCCGAGCTGAACATGAATGTGGCGGTGGTGGATCTCCGCTACCCCAGTGGATTTGCCCTTCGCCCCATCGTCCCCGAGGGGCAGGCGGACAAGCAAGACAAAAAAGGTAAGCGATGAGTAAAGAATACAAGGAACTGATCGTCGGCCTCGACATTGGCACCTCCAAGATTACCTGCGTGGTCGCCGAGCTCAAGCCGGACGGGCGCATGGAGGTGGTCGGCCTGGGCTCGCAGCCCTCGTCCGGCCTCAAGAAGGGGGTTGTCGTCAATATCGAGGCCACCGTGGATGCGATCAGCCGGGTCATCCAGGAAGTCGAGCTGATGGCCGAGTGCAAGATCCGCGATGTGTACACCGGCATCGCCGGCAGCCACATCCGCAGCTTCAACTCCAACGGCATGGTGGCGATCAAGGACAAGGAGGTCTCTCCCCTCGACGTGGAGCGGGTCATCGAGACCGCGCGGGCGATGCCCCTGCCGGCCGACCAGCAGATCCTGCACATCCTGACCCAGGAATTCGTCATCGACGGCCAGGATGGCGTGCGTGAGCCGATCGGCATGAGCGGCGTGCGCCTCGAGGTGAAGGTGCATATCGTCACCGGCGCCGTGTCGGCGGCCCAGAACATCGTCAAGTGCGTGCGCCGCTGCGGCCTCGAGGTGCTCGACCTGGTACTCCAGCCGCTGGCCTCGAGCTACGCGACCCTCTCCGAGGACGAGAAGGAGCTGGGCGTGTGCCTGGTGGACGTGGGCGGCGGCACCACCGACCTCGCCGTTTTCACCCAGGGCGCGATCCGCCATACCGCGGTGATCCCCATCGCCGGCGACCAGGTCACCAACGACATCGCCGTCGCGCTGCGCACCCCGACCGCAGACGCCGAGGAGATCAAGATCCGCCACGGGGTGGCGATGCATACCCTGGCCGATGCCTCCGAGATGATCGAAGTGCCCGGCGTGGGCGACCGCCCGCCGCGCAAGCTGTCCCGCCAGGCCCTCGCCGACGTGATCGAGCCGCGGGTGTGCGAACTCTACGAGCTGGTCCAGGCCGAGCTGCGCCGCAGCGGCTACGAGGAGTTGCTGTCCTCCGGCATCGTGCTGTCCGGCGGTGCCGCGGTGATGCAGGGCATGGTCGAGCTCGGCGAGGAGGTCTTCCACATGCCTGTGCGCATCGGCCATCCGCGCTACGACGGCCCCCTCTCCGAGGTGGTCTGCGAGCCGCGCTATGCCAATGCAATGGGTCTCGTGATGGAAGGCGCGGCCCAGAAACGCCGGGGCATGCAGGCCCGCCAGACGCGCAACGTGGGGCAGGTGTTTTCGAGGATGCGGTCCTGGTTCGAGCGCAATTTCTAAGGGAGGACAAAGCCCGGTTTTTTGGGCTGAATCCGGAAGAATTACGATCTGCACCGGTCTTATTTAGTTGTAAAATTTCGGCCCGATACTAAATAAAGACCCGAGTGCACATCGACAATGTCAGTGCAGTTAATTTTGGAGGCGAGTTAAATGTTTGAAATTGTTGAAAAGGCATCGGGTGGCACCAGTATCAAGGTGATCGGTGTCGGTGGTGCTGGCGGCAATGCCGTCGACCACATGATCCGCGAAGGTGTGCAGGGCGTTGATTTCATCACCGCCAACACCGACGCCCAGGCCCTGTCCCGCTGCCTGGCCCCGACCAAGGTCCAGCTCGGCAAGACCGGCCTCGGTGCCGGCTCCAAGCCCGAAGCCGGCCGCGCCGCCGCGCAGGAGTCCCGCGACGCCATCGCGGCGGCCCTCGAAGGCGCCCACATGTGCTTCATCACCGCCGGCATGGGCGGCGGCACCGGCACTGGTGCCGCTCCCGTGGTGGCCGAGATCGCTAAGGAGATGGGCATCCTGACCGTCGCCGTGGTGACCAAGCCCTTCGACTTCGAGAACCGCATCCGCGTCGCCGAGAGCGGCGTCGAGGAGCTCTCCAAGCAGGTCGACTCGCTGATCGTGGTGCTCAACGACAAGCTGCTCGAAGTGTATGGTGACGACGCCGGCTTCGAGGACTGCTTCCGCTCCGCCGACAACGTACTGACCAGCGCAGTGGGCGGCATCGCCGAGATCATCAATGTGCCGGGCCTCGTCAACGTCGACTTCCAGGACGTGCGCACCGCGATGGCCGAGATGGGCCGCGCGATGATGGGTTCCGCCCAGGCTTCCGGCCTCGACCGCGCCCGCATCGCCGCCGAGCAGGCCGCCGTGTCGCCGCTCCTCGAGGGCACCGAGCTGTCCGGCGCCCGCTGCGTGCTGATCAACATCACCGCCAGTCGCTCGCTGAAGATGTCCGAAGTGCGTGACGCCGTGAAGACGGTCCAGGCCTTCGCGGCCTCCGAGGCCTTCGTCAAGTACGGCACCGTCTTCGACGAGAACATGGAAGACCGCATCCGCGTCACCGTGGTCGCCACCGGCCTCGGCGCCGTGCGCGCTGCCGCCATGCCGCGCAAGATGGAAGTGATCCGTACCGGTACCGACAACGTGAGCATGGAGATCGACTACGGCAACCTCGAGCTGCCGGCGGTGATTCGCCGCACCTCGCGTACCACCGTCGAGGCCATGAGCGCCAACGGCATGTCCACCCTGGATATCCCCGCCTTCCTGCGCAAGCAGGCGGACTGAGCCGTCCGGGGCCGCGGATGCGGCCGTGGTGAAACGCGCAGCGTGACGTCGCCTCCGTCCGCTGCGCGTTTTGCTTTTGCAGCTCGGGTGCCGGCTGTGCTTGTTGCGGCGCAGCAAAATGGCTGTGTTAAAATCAGGTTACCAGAACGTGGGTTTCCATCATGCTCAAGCAACGCACCCTGAAGACCATCGTCAGCGCCACCGGTGTGGGTCTCCACAGCGGCAACAAGGTCACGCTCACGTTGCGTCCGGCGGCGCCGGACACCGGCGTGGTGTTCCACAGGGTCGACCTGGACCCGGTCGTCGACCTGCCCGCCGACCCCTATGCGGTGTGCGACACGCGCATGTGCTCGGGGCTGCTCCAGGGTGACGCCAAGGTCAATACCGTCGAGCACCTGATGTCGGCCCTCGCCGGCCTGGGCGTCGACAACGTGCATATCGACGTCGATGCAGCCGAGATCCCCATTCTCGACGGCAGTGCCGGCCCCTTCGTGTTCCTGATCCAGTCGGCCGGCATCGAGGAGCAGAAGGCCCCGAAGCGCTTCCTGCGCGTGCTGAAGCCCGTCGAGTACGTCGAAGGCGACAAATGGGTGCGCCTGGAGCCCTACGACGGCTTCAAGCTGAGCTTCTCCATCCTCTTCAATCATCCGGCCATCGACAGCACCGGCACCTCGGTGACCATCGATTTCGCCCAGAATTCCTATGTGCGCGAGGTATCGCGGGCGCGCACCTTCGGCTTCATGCAGGACGTGGAGTTCATGCGCGCCAACGGCCTCGGCCTCGGCGGCAGCCTCGACAACGCCATCGTGATGGACGAATACCGCGTGCTCAACGCCGATGGCCTGCGCTACGCCGACGAGTTCGTGAAGCACAAGGTGCTCGACGCGATCGGCGATCTGTATCTCGCCGGCCACCCGCTGCTGGCTGCCTACAGCGCCTACAAGTCGGGTCATGCCCTCAACAACCAGATCCTGCGGGTACTCCTCGAAGACCGCACGGCCTGGGATATCGTGACCTTCGAAGAAGACTCGGCCACGCCACCGGCGGTCGCCCGGCTTTTCGAGCTGGCCCCGGCCTGAGCCGGCCATGCTGCTGTTGCGCTTCCTGGCGGTGCTGGTCGGGATCGGGATCTGCGGTTCTGTCTTCGCCTACTTTTTCAGTCGCGACGCGCGTTACCTGGCGCTGGCCTGGCGGCTGTTCCGCTGGGCGTTGATCGTCGCGCTGGTGTTCTTTGCGCTGTTGATCGTCGAGCGGGTTTTTGTGACGGTCGCCTGAGCGCGGCGGGCGGTCGCGCTGGCGGATTGGAGCCTCCCGCCGAGCTGGCGTGGGTCAGGTGCGGTGGCGCCGGGTGAGCGCCAGTCCCACGCCGCCCAAGCCCAGCAGTACGAGCGTGGTGGGTTCGGGTACGGGGGTGAGGAGCAGCGCGCGATATTCTCCCGCCGTGTTGCAGCCGTTGGCAGCGATGTCGCCTGCGTCGTTGATGGCCCATGTGTTCAGGATCTTCCAGTCCGACAGAGGATCGATCAGGTCGTTCAAGTCCTTCATCGAGCCTTCGTCGTACAGAAATGCGTGCGCCGAAAAGCCGACGCCAGCGCTCCGACCGACCACCTGACCGCTGGCGTTGATTCCTCGCGCTTCGCTCCAGGAGCCACCGAGTGTGCCCAGGTCGATCATCGTGCCGGCGCTGTATAGAAAGGCGCGGTGATCACTGTCGCCGGCAATCTGCCCGCTGGCGTTGATGGCGCGCGCTTCACTGTAGGTGCCGCCTAGGGTGCCCAGATCCGTCATCGTGCCGGCCCTGTAAAGGAAGGCGTGGTAAGGCGAAGGCTAGCTCATGCCGATGCTGGCCTCCCCGACAATCTGTCTGCTGGCATTGATGCCAGTGGCGGCGCTGCGTGGGCCGCCGAGGGTGCCCAGGTCGGTCACCGCATACATCGGCGCCGCGTGGGCGATACCGCAGCAGGCCAGGAGGCCGGCGACGAGAGAATAGGGGAGGAGAGGGGGAGGTGCGGCATGGTTTCTCCTTCTTGCAGGGAGTATCACTGCCAAGCGCTTTTTATTCAAAAATTTTATTTGGTTTTATATCAATATTCTGCGGGGGTGGTTTGGCTGGCGGCTGGGGGGGATGTAAATATTTCCGACGCGCAGCCCCGCTGTGATCAGCCTGCGCTCTTCACAAAGCGTTTCAGGGCGCGTGCCAGCGGCGAATCGGCCGGCAGGCTGGCGGCCAGTGTGCCGAGCCCCGAGCGCGTGGATTCGCTCACGTGGCGCTCCTGTACCGGCGGGGCTGGCGGCCGGTATTCCGGCACCGCCACCTTCACCTTGATGTCGCGCAGGATCACCCCGGCACGCGCGAAGTCGGCCAGCAGGCTGGGCACCGCCTGGCGCAGCTTGACGGCCAGGCCGGCGCTCTCGACGTGGATGACGAGATCCTCGCCCTTCAGGTTGGCGACCTTGCAGGCGGCGGCCATGTAGTCGGGCAGCAGCGCTTCGAGCTGCCGCTGCAGGCGCATCAGGCGGCCGGCGTGGGCCTGCAGGCGGGAGAGGGCGTCGCCGCTGCCGAGGAAGTTGTCGATCGGGCTGGTGGAGGACATCGGGGCTTGGAATTCGGGAAAGCGCCCCCATCCTAGGGTGATCGTTCCCGGCGGACAAGAGTGCGCGGCGACTTGTCCTGCGTCACGGTCGTGTCTTGACGACATGATAGAATCCGCTTTTTGCCGCGTTTCCCCTTCCAAATCAAATGATCGCAGGCCTTCTCAAGAAAATTTTCGGCA
>JAEUNU010000279.1 GCA_016789125.1 Zoogloea sp.
AAGCGCGGAGCACGCGCTGCGCATCGAGATGTTCGACGACGAGATCGAGCACCTGACGCTGTTCGACCCGCTCACCGGCCACCTCAAGCAGAAGATCGTGCGCTTCACGGTGTTCCCGTCCAGCCACTATGTGACGCCGCGGGCCACGGTGCTGAAGGCCATCGAGGGCATCAAGGAAGAGCTCAGGGACCGCATCGAGGTCTTCCAGAAGGCCGGCAAGCTGGTCGAGGCCCAGCGCATCGAGCAGCGCACCCGCTTCGACCTCGAGATGCTGGGCGAGCTGGGTTTCTGCAAGGGTATCGAGAACTACTCGCGCCACATGTCGGGGCGCAAGGCGGGGGACGCGCCGCCGACCCTGATCGACTACCTGCCCAAGGACGGCCTGATGTTCATCGACGAATCCCACGTGTCGATCGGGCAGGTGGGGGCGATGTACAAGGGCGACCGCTCGCGCAAGGAGAACCTCGTCGAATACGGCTTCCGCCTGCCCTCGGCGCTGGACAACCGGCCGCTGAAGTTCGAGGAGTTCGAGCGCCTGCTGCCTCAGACGGTGTTCGTGTCGGCCACGCCGGCGGCCTACGAGAAGGAGCACCAGGGCCAGGTGGTGGAGCAGGTGGTGCGGCCCACCGGGCTGGTCGACCCGATCATCGTGGTCAAACCGGCTTCCACCCAGGTGGACGACCTGCTGGGCGAGATCAAGCAGCGCCTCGACGCCCAGGAGCGCATCCTTGTCACGGTGCTCACCAAGCGGATGGCCGAGGACCTCACCGAATACCTGGCCGAGAACGGCATCCGGGTGCGTTACCTGCACTCCGACATCGACACCGTAGAGCGGGTCGAGATCATCCGCGACCTGCGCCTCGGCGAGTTCGACGTGCTGGTGGGCATCAACCTGCTGCGGGAGGGCCTCGACATCCCCGAGGTGTCTCTGGTGGCGATCCTCGACGCCGACAAGGAGGGCTTCCTGCGCTCCGAGCGTTCGCTGATCCAGACCATCGGTCGCGCCGCCCGCCACCTCCACGGTACCGCCATCCTCTACGCCGACCGGATCACCGATTCGATGAAGGCCGCCATCGACGAAACCGAAAGGCGCCGCGCGAAGCAGCTGGCTTTCAATGCGGCCAACGGCATTACGCCGAAGTCCGTGACAAAACGCATCAAGGACATCATCGATGGTGTCTATGATGCATCAGCGGAGAATGCCGGCGGGGTGGCCGCCGAAGCGGGTGCCGATTATGCGACCCTTGACGAGAAGGCCCTGGCTAAGACCATCCGCCAGCTCGAAAAGGAAATGCAGGAGCACGCCCGCAACCTCGAGTTCGAGAAAGCCGCGGCGGCGCGGGACAAGTTGTTCCGCCTGCGCCGGCAGGCCTTCGGGGCCGATGCCCACGATGTGCCCACCCAACCCGATGCACGAGACTGAAGGAAGCCGTCCAAATTGGTGCTAACCCTTGTACGATCGGCCCGTCGCCTGCTTAAATTGAAAGCAGGAGGGACACCGATAATGAAAATACTGTTTGTGTGCACCGGCAACATTTGCCGGTCGCCGACCGCAGAGGGCGTGGCACGCCGCTGGCTGGCCATGGCTGGCCTGGAGGGGCAGGTCGCCGTCGATTCGGCCGGCATTCAAGGTCATCACGTGGGCGAGGCGCCCGACCCGCGCAGCCAGACCGCAGCGCTTCGGCGCGGCTACGATCTCTCGCGGCTCCGGGCGCGCAAGGTTCAGCCGAAGGATTTCGCCGATTTCGATCTGCTGCTGGCGATGGACCGCGAGCATTTCCACTACCTGCGCGACAAGGCGCCGGAGGGCACCCGCCACAAGGTTCGGATGTTCCTGAGCTTTGCCGCAAGGGCCACCCGTGACGATGTCCCTGACCCTTATTACGGTGGGGTGAAGGGGTTCGATGCAGTCCTCGATCTGTGTGAGGATGCTGTTCAGGGGATGATCGAGGAGATCCGCCCGGAGGTCGAACGGCGGAAGAAATCCGCAGTCTGATCCGGCGATCTCATCGGGGGCGCACAGCCAGCCCTTGATAGGCTCCGCGGAGGCTCCGCCAGCCCCTGGGCGCCAGGGCCGTCGTGCATGAGCACGATTGCTCGGGAGCAAGTGTTTGGGCTGGGTCCCGGGTGTCGAAGTCGTTGATCAAGTTCCATGAAAAAGGCCAGCCCTCACGGACTGGCCTTTTTGCCGTTGGGCGGCGGGCTTACTTCTGGCCGGTTTCCACCTGGATCAGCGGCTCATCCACGACCTTGACGGCGGGACGGCGACGGCGGGGCTGCACGGGCGCGGCGGGTGTCTCCGGCTGCACGGCCTGGGTTGCTCCGGGGCGGGTTTCGATCAGCACGAGGCCACTTTCAACCAGTGCGGTGGAGAGGTCGATCGGTGCCGGGGCGGCTGCTTCGGCCACGACGGCCGGCGCGGCTTCGGCGGCTGCTTGTGCGGTTTCGACCGCGACCGGTGCGACTTCGGTGGCGGCGGTCTCGACCGCTTCGGCTGCGGGCACCAGCGGGGCCGCTTCGACGGTGGCGGAGCTCGCTTCCTCGAGGGCCGGGGCGGCGGGCACTTCGACTGCCACCGCCAGTTCCGCCGGGGCGGAACTGGCTGCGACGGCGCTGCTGCGGGCAACTTCGACGGCTTGTTCGATCAGGTCGGGCTTGGTCGCCGTTTCGACGGGCTCGGCGATCACCGTTGCAGCCGGGGCTACGGCCTCCGGTTCGGCAGCCGGGAGCGCTGCGGCGACGACTTGCTCGGGGGCAGGGGCTTCAACCGCCGGGCTGACTGTCGCGACTTCAGCGGCCACGGCCGTATCGGCCGGAGCCGGCGCTTCAGTCGGGGCGGCTTCGGCGGCAGGGCTGGCCTGTTCGCCCATCTCGAGCTCGGCCTGGGCGCCGGCTTCGCCGACGCTGCCTTCCTCGTTGCGGCGGCCACCGCGGCGGCCACGACGGCTGCGGCGGCTGCGCTCGCCAGCTTCGCCATCGGCAGCCGGGCTTGCGGGCGCTTCGTCGGCTGCTGCGGCGGCCACGACGGCCGTGGTGGCGGCTGCCGCGGTCAGCTGTTCGGCGCTGGTGGCCACGCCTTCCGCGTCGGCGGGCCTGGCGGCATTGTTGCGGCCACGGCCGCGCTGCTCGCCGCTGCGGCCTTCGCGCTCGCCACGCTCCTGGCGCTCACCGCGTTCCTGGCGCTCGCCGCGCGGGCGTTTTTCGCGCTGGTCGCCGGTGGCCTCGGTGTTGCGGGGTTCGCGGGCTTCACGGGGCTCACGAGGTTCGCGGTTGTCACGGCCCTCGCTGCGCTCCGGACGATCGGCGCGTTCGGTGCGCTCGGCACGCTCTTCACGCTGGCCGTCCCGGCGGCCGTTGCGGCCTCCGTCGCGGCGGTTGTTGCTGCGGTCGCTGCGCGGGCGGGATTCGCGGCGCGGGGTTTCGGGCTGGGCGACCACCGGGGCCGGCTCGGCGGGCTGCTTCTCGCCGCGGAAGAAGGCGAAGATGCGGGCCAGCAGGCCGGGCTGGCTCTCGGGCACGGGGGCTGGCGCCGGCGCTGCCTTGGGTTCGACGATCGGTGCCGGCTGGTCCGGGGTGATGCCCTTGACGGCGGCTTCCTGGCGGGCCGGGCGGTCGGTGTTGGCCGACGGCGGGGCGTAGCCTTCGCTGGCCGGCTTGATGGCCATGCGGTAGCTGGGGATGTTGCCTTCGTCCTGGTTGAGCTGGTCGTGGCGCAGGCGGACGATCTCGTGCTGCGGCGTTTCGAGGTGCCGGTTGGGGATCAGCACCAGGCCGACCTTGTGGCGCAGTTCGATCTTGGCGATGTCGTCGCGCTTCTCGTTGAGGAGGAAGGTGGCGACATCCACCGGAACCTGGCAGTGCAGGGCGCCGGTGTTGTCCTTCATGGCCTCTTCTTCGAGGATGCGCAGGATGTGCAGCGCGGACGATTCGGTGCTGCGGATGTGGCCGGTGCCGTTGCAGCGCGGGCAGGGGATGTAGCTGGTCTCGGCGAGGGCCGGACGCAAGCGCTGGCGGGACAGCTCGAGCAGGCCGAAGCGGCTGATCTTGCCGGTCTGGACGCGGGCACGGTCGTAGCGCAGGGCGTCACGCAGGCGGTTCTCGACTTCGCGCTGGTTCTTTTGCGACTCCATGTCGATGAAGTCGATGACGATCAGGCCGCCGAGGTCGCGCAGACGCAGCTGACGGGCCACTTCGTCGGCGGCTTCGCAGTTGGTCTTGAAGGCGGTTTCCTCGATGTCGGCGCCGCGGGTGGCGCGGCCGGAGTTGACGTCGACGGAGACCAGGGCCTCGGTGTGGTCGATCACGATGGCGCCGCCGGAGGGCAGGTTGACCTGGCGCGAGTAGGCCGACTCGATCTGGTGTTCGATCTGGAAGCGCGAGAACAGCGGGACATCGTCGTGGTAGCGCTTCACGCGGTTGACGTTCTGCGGCATCACGTGGGCCATGAACTGGCGCGCCTGCTCATAGACGTCGTCGGTGTCGATGAGGATCTCGCCGATGTCGGGCTGGAAGTAGTCGCGGATGGCGCGGATGACCAGGCTGCCCTCTTGATAGATCAGGAAGGCGCCTTCCTGGGACTGGGCGGCACCGTCGATGGCGCGCCACAGTTGCAGGAGGTAGTTGAGGTCCCACTGCAGCTCTTCGGCGTTGCGGCCGATGGCGGCGGTGCGGGCGATCAGGCTCATGCCGCCGGGGACTTCGAGCTGGTCCATGACGTCGCGCAGCTCGGCGCGCTCGTCGCCCTCGACACGGCGGGACACACCGCCGCCGCGGGGGTTGTTGGGCATCAGCACGAGGTAGCGGCCGGCCAGCGAGACGAAGGTGGTGAGGGCGGCGCCCTTGTTGCCGCGTTCGTCCTTCTCGACCTGGACGATGAGTTCCTGGCCTTCGCGCAGGGCTTCCTTGATGGTGGCGCGGCTGGCCTCGACACCGGGCTGGAAGTAAGAGCGGGAGATTTCCTTGAACGGCAGGAAGCCGTGGCGGTCGGCGCCATAGTCGACAAACGCAGCCTCGAGGCTGGGCTCGATGCGCGTGATGACGGCTTTGTAGATGTTGCTCTTGCGTTGTTCCTTGGCGGCCGACTCAATGTCGAGATCGATCAGCTTCTGACCGTCGACAATGGCAACGCGGAGTTCCTCGGCCTGCGTCGCATTGAAGAGCATGCGCTTCATTCGTCTTTTTCTCCCGCGCGGCACACGGGCAGGACGAAGCGCGCCACCCGCTTAACTGCGGTGACTTAGTTTGGCGTTGTCGCGACTATCCTTCATCGGGGAGAATCAAACCAAAACGGGTGGCGGGTTTCGTCTATGGCACCCTGAACCGCGATGATCGCTGGGAGGCTGCGAAGGGCCTGCTGCGTCGCCTGGTCTCGCGGGGCAGGGATGGCCGTACATCCGGTACGGAACGATCCCTTCGCGACCTCGGGCCTGCTTGCCTGGAAGCCTTCGCGGCCCCGGTTTCAGGGCCGTCAATCTGCGTGTGCGCTAGTGCGCAATTGGTACAAGTTTAGTGTCGAATACAGTACCATCGCCCTCTTTTTGTCTGGCGACGGACCTTCCTGTGGTTTTTCGGGAGCGGGTTACACGCTGGATGGGCTGAATGTGGCGCCGGGTGCGGCCCAGACTTTGGGGCCTCAGCGTTGAGACGCTCTGGCGTGGCGCTGCCGGGTGTTGAATCTCAGAACAACACCGGATGAGGCGAGTGCGACGCAGCAGAACCGAAAAACCGCTAAACAGTATATTTCAAAAAGATGGCCTTGAGTAAAGCCCCCACCGTTGCCCATGTTCGCGTGGATGAAGGAAGTGCCGGTCAACGGATCGACAACTTCCTGGTGCGCGTCTGCAAGGGCGTGCCGAAAAGCCACATCTACCGCATCCTGCGCAGCGGCGAAGTGCGCGTCAACAGCAAGCGCGTGGCCCAGACCTACCGCCTGCAGGAGGGCGACGAGCTGCGCATCCCGCCGATCCGCCTGGCCGAGAAGCCCGACGCGCCGCCAGTGCCGGTGGGCAAGCCCTTCGACATCGTCTTCGAGGATGACGCGCTGCTGGTGCTCGACAAGCCGGCCGGGCTGGCCGTGCATGGCGGCAGCGGGGTGAGCTTCGGGGTGATCGAGCAGCTGCGCCGGCAGCGCCCGGAAGCGAAGTTCCTCGAACTCGTCCATCGCCTCGACCGCGAGACGTCCGGGCTGCTCATCGTCGCCAAGAAGCGCAGCGCGCTCACGGTGCTCCACGACATGATGCGCGAGGGCCGGGTGCACAAGCGCTACCTCACGCTGGTGGCGGGGCGCTGGCTCAACCTGCAGCAGCACATCAAGCTGGCGCTGCACAAATACCTCACCGAAGACGGCGAGCGCCGGGTGAGCGTGAGCCGCGACGGCAAGCCGGCCCACAGCATCGTGCGGCTGGTGAAGCGCTGGCAGCGCTGCAGCCTGGTCGAGGTGGAACTCAAGACCGGGCGTACCCATCAGATCCGGGTGCACCTCAGCCACTCGGGCTTCCCGCTCTTCGGCGACGACAAGTACGGCGACTTCGCGCTCAACAAGCAGCTCGAGAAAGCCGGCCTCAAGCGCATGTTCCTGCACGCGGCGAAGCTGGCCTTCCGCCATCCGCTGACCGATCAGGAGATCGAGCTCGTCTCGCCGCTGCCGGTGGAGCTGGAGGAATTCGTGGCGAGTGTCGAACAGAACGAGGAGAGGGAATATGGCTAAGCGTTTCGAACTGATCGTCTTCGACTGGGACGGCACCCTGCTGGATTCGGCGGCGGCGATCGTGCGGGCGATCCAGGCCGCGAGCGCCGATCTGGGTCTGCCGGTGCCGCCGGACGCGCGGGCCCGGCACGTGATCGGGCTGGGGCTGCACGACGCCCTGAGCCACGCGGTGCCCGAACTCGCAGCGGCGGATTATCCGAAGATGGTCGAGCGTTACCGTCATCACTTCCTGGCCACCGACCATGAGCTCACCCTGTTCGACGGGACCGTGGACCTGATTGCCTCGCTCCATGCCGCGGGTCATCTGCTGGCGGTGGCGACGGGCAAGAGCCGCCAGGGCCTCGACCGGGCGCTGGGGTTTTCCGGGCTGGGGCCGTATTTCCATGCCACCCGCTGCGCCGACGAGTGTTTCTCGAAGCCGCATCCGGCGATGCTCCACGAGCTGATGGACGAGCTGGGCGTGGCGGCCGACGCGTGCCTGATGATCGGCGACACCACCCATGACCTGCTGATGGCCAGAAACGCCGGTGTCGCGGGCCTCGCGGTGAGTTTCGGGGCTCACCCGGTGGAGCAGTTGCTGGCCGAGGCGCCGCTGGCCTGCGTGCATACGCCGGCCGAGCTGCGCGGCTGGCTCGAGGCCAACGCGTGATCTGCGCATCCAGCGCGCTGGTGGATGGCGGTGACGGCGTGCGCTTCACCGTGCACCGAGGGGGCGTCGAGCAGGCGGCCTTCGTGGTGCGCCACGGCGGTGTGGTGCATGCGTACATCAACCGCTGCGCCCATGTGCCCATCGAGCTCGACTGGCAGCCCGGGCGGTTTTTCGATTCGTCCCGGCACTTCCTGATCTGTGCCACCCATGGCGCCATGTATTCGCCCGACAGCGGTTACTGTGTGCAGGGGCCGTGCCGGGGAAGCCGGCTGGAGGCGGTGCCGGTCGTCGAGCGCGATGGCGGGGTTTTCCTGAAGGATGAAGATGGCTGAGGGCAGGGAAGAGGGTTGGGAGCGCCGGGTGCTCGAGAGGCTGGCGCTCGAGGTGCTCGCCGAGCAGAAGCGCCGGCGGCGCTGGAGCGTGTTCCTCAGGTTGTCGACGCTCGCCCTGGTGGCGGCGGTGCTGTGGGTCTTCGGCGGCTTCGCCGAGGTCGAGCCGCTCGACGGTGGGCGGCACACGGCGCTGGTGAGCCTGGAGGGGGAGATCGCCGCGAAGGGCGAGGTGAGCGCCGATCACGTGGTGGCGTCGCTGCAGGCGGCCTTCGCCGATGCGGGAACCCAGGGCGTGGTGCTGCGCATCAACAGCCCGGGTGGCAGCCCGGTGCAGGCCGGCATCATCAGCGACGAGATCCTGCGCCTGCGTGCGCTGCATCCCGAGGTGCCGGTGTTTGCGGTGGTCGAGGATATCTGCGCCTCGGGCGGGTATTACGTGGCGGCGGTGGCCGATCGGATCTATGTGGATAAGGCCAGCATCGTGGGCTCGATCGGCGTCCTGATGGACGGCTTCGGCTTTGCCGGCCTGATGGAGCGGCTGGGCATCGAGCGCCGCCTTCTCACCGCGGGCGACAACAAGGGCTTCCTCGACCCCTTTTCGCCCCAGCAGCCGAAGCAGCTGGCCCACGCCCGGGTGATGCTCCAGGAGATCCACGCCCAGTTCGTCGACACCGTGCGCAAGGGGCGCGGCGAACGCCTGAAGGAGACGCCGGAAATGTTCTCGGGGCTGATGTGGTCGGGCGCGAAGAGCGTCGAGATGGGTCTGGCCGATGGCTTCGGGACGGTGGATTCGGTGGCGCGGGAGGTGATCAAGGCCGAGACGATCCACGACTACACCCAGAAGCAGAACCTGGCCGAGCGCTTTGCCCAGCGCTTTGGCGCCGGCATGGCCGAGCGGGCTGCGAGCGTTCTTGCGGGCAGCCCACTGCGTTGAGCGCCGGATTCAGCCGGCGAGGAGCAGGAACACCGTCGGCCGCTTGGATAGATCCGGGGCGGAGGTTTTCTTCCAGTCGGCGATCCGCCGGGTGGCGATCCACTCGTCTGCGGTGGTGAGGTCCCGGGCGATGCACAGCCGGGTTTCGGGGGCGCAGGTGTTCCTGAGGGCCTCGAACATGCGGTCGTTGCGATACGGCGTTTCAATGAAGAGCTGGGTGCGCGAATGGCGGGCCGATTCGGCCTCGAGCTCGCGGATGCGGCGCTTGCGGGCCTCTTCGTCGACCGGCAGGTAGCCGTGGAAGGCGAAACTCTGGCCGTTGAGCCCGGAAGCCATCAAGCCCAGCAGCAGGGACGAGGGGCCGACCAGTGGCACCACCTTGATGCCCTTCTCGTGGGCGCGGCGGACGAGCAGCGCGCCCGGGTCGGCCACCGCCGGGCAGCCGGCTTCGGACATCAGCCCGGCGTCCTGGCCGGCCAGGAGCGGGGCGAGCAGGGCGTCGAGGTCTGCTGCGCCGGGTTTTTCGGGCAGTTCGCGAATGTCGAGCTCGCGCAGCTGCGCCGGGTGTTCGAGGCGCTTCAGCTCGGCCCGGGCGGTTTTTGCATTCTCGACGACGAAGTAAGTGAGGCTGCACGCCCGCGCAGCGACGTCGGCGGGGGTTGTCAGGCCGGTGCCGGCGGGGCCCAGGCTGACCGGGATGAGGTAGAGGCTGCCGGTGCTCATCAGGGGAGGGCGATGCCTTCGTTGCGCAGCATGCGGGCCAGGGCGATGAGCGGCAGGCCGACAAGGGCGTTGGGGTCGTCGCCGGAGAGGGCGTCGAGCAGCGTGATGCCCAGGCCTTCTGATTTTGCGCTGCCGGCGCAGTCGAGGGGGCGCTCCTTGTTTACATAGCGCACGATCTCGTCGTCGGTGAGGCTGCGAAAGCGTACCTCGGTGGGCACCGCATCGAGCTGCACGTGGCCGCTGCGGGTGTTGAGCAAGGCCAGTGCGGTGTGGAAGACGACGGTGCGGCCGCTCATGGCCTGGAGCTGCGCGATGGCGCGCTCTACGGTGCCCGGCTTGCCGAAGCGGGTGTCGCCCATGTGCGCCACCTGGTCGCTGCCGATGATCAGCGCACCCTCGAACTGCGCTGCCACGGCGCGGGCCTTCTCGACGGCCAGGCGCTCGGCGGTGGCCTGGGGGGCTTCGCCGGGCAGTGGGGATTCGTCGATGTCAGGGCGGGCGACGTCGAAGGGCAGGCCGAAGCGCTGGAGGAGCTCGCGGCGGTAGGCCGAGGTGGAGGCGAGGACGAGTTTCATGGGAGGCGGACGCAGCTTGCCGGAGGGTGGCAAAAGTAGCGTCGAAGGGTTTTGACAGGGGAAGCCGAAAATAATATCATGCCGCGCTTATGTCGCAAGAAAGCTTCGTGATCGACCTGCGGGCGCTGGCCCGGGACAGCCGTCTCGTGCAAGGCGAAGTGCCGGTATCCAGGCTCGGCCGTCTGGCCGAGTCGGTGCTGGAACCGTCCGGGATGGTGGTTTTTTCGTTCCAGGGTGAGCGTGACGACGAGGGCAAGCTCTACGTCGATCTGCGCATCCAGGCAGGTCTGGTGCTGGAGTGTCAGCGCTGTCTTGGAGCCCTGGAGTGGCCTTGCGATGTGCAGAATCGTCTGCTGCTCCTCCGTACCGGCGATCCGTTGCCGGATGATGAGCTGGAGAACGACGCGGTTGACGCCCTCGAGGTGGAGCCGCTGACCGATCTGCTTGCGCTGGTGGAGGACGAGGTGCTGCTTGCCTTGCCGCTGGTGCCGCGTCACGATGATTGCGAGCCGCCGGTCAAGACCGGCGTAGATGAAGAGACATCGCCCTTCGCCGTACTGCGCCAGTTGCGCGGCAAGGTTTAAGTATTCCTCAAGGAGTTTTTCATGGCTGTCCAACAGAACAAGAAGTCCCCGTCCAAGCGCGGTATGCACCGTTCGCACGATTTCCTGGTTGCTCCCCCGCTGGCCGTCGAGCCGACCACCGGCGAAGTGCACCTGCGTCACCACGTGTCGCCCTCCGGCGTCTATCGTGGCAAGAAGGTTGCCAAGGCCAAGGGCGAGTAATTCTCCCGGCTGGGAAGCGGCGCGACACCCTCGGGGTGATCGCGCCGTTTTTACAAATATCTCCTATGTTCTCGCCGAATGACTGTCACGCTCGCCATTGATTGCATGGGGGGCGACCACGGCCCTTCGGTGACCGTTCCGGCCGCCCTCGATTTTCTGCGTGCCGATCGCGATGCTCGCATCGTGCTGGTCGGTCGCCCGGAGGCCATCGAGCCGCACCTGGGCACTGCGCTCGCCCAGTTCGGTGAGCGGTTGCGCATCCAGCGCGCTTCCGAAGTTGTCGCCATGGACGAGCCGCCTGCGCTCGCCATGCGCAACAAGAAAGATTCGTCGATGCGGGTGGCGGTCAATCTCGTCAAGAACGGGGAGGCCCAGGCTGCCGTGTCCGCCGGCAACACCGGCGCCCTGATGGCGATCTCCCGCTTCGTCCTGAAGACCCTTCCCGGCATCGATCGCCCTGCGATCTGCAGCACCTTGCCGTCGATGCGCGGCCAGACCCACATGCTCGACCTCGGTGCCAACGTGGATTGCTCCCCGGAGCATCTGCTGCAGTTCGGCATCATGGGGGCGATGCTGGTGGCGGCGGTCGAGCACAATGAGCGACCCAGCGTGGGCCTTCTCAACATCGGCGAAGAGGACATCAAGGGCAACGAGATCGTCAAGCAGGCCGGTGAATTGCTCCGCAACAGCGGGCTCAACTTCTACGGCAACGTCGAGGGTGATGACATCTACAAAGGCACGGTGGATGTGGTTGTCTGCGACGGCTTCGTCGGCAACGTGGCCCTCAAGACCTCCGAAGGCCTGGCCCAGATGGTGGCCACCTTCCTGCGCGAGCAGTTCTCGCGCAACTGGCTCACCAAGCTGGCGGCGCTCTTCGCGATGTCGGCGCTCAAGGGTTTCAAGCGTCGCGTCGATTCGCGGCGCTACAATGGCGCGGCCCTGCTGGGTTTGCGCGGGGTCGTCGTCAAGAGCCACGGCTCGGCGGATGTCTTTGCATTTGAACAGGCGATCTGGCGTGCGGCCGAAGCGGCACGCAATCGCCTGATCGATCGTATCAGCGAACGCATGATGGAACGTGAGAGGTCCGAGGCATGATTCACGCTCGTGTGGCCGGAACGGGGAGCTTCCTGCCCGGCAATCCGGTGACCAACAATGATCTGGTGGCGCGAGGCATCGACACCTCTGACGAATGGGTCGTCGAGCGCACCGGCATTCGCCAGCGTCACCTGGCGGCGCCGGAGGTCACCTCCAGTGAACTGGCCTACGAGGCGAGCGTGCGCGCCATCGCCGCGGCAGGGCTTCAGCCGGCCGACATCGACCTGATCATCGTCGCAACCTCGACGCCCGATTACATCTTCCCGAGCACGGCGGCCTTGCTGCAGGCGCGCCTGGGCATCACCAACGGCGGCGCGGTCTTCGACCTGCAGGCGGTGTGCACCGGCTTCGCCTATGCCCTCGCCACGGCCGAGAAATTCATCCGCTCCGGTAGCCACAAGCGCGCGCTGGTGGTGGGCGCCGAGGTCTTCTCGCGCATTCTCGACTGGAACGATCGTGGCACTTGCGTGCTGTTCGGCGACGGTGCCGGCGCCGTGGTGCTGGAGGCCTCCGAGCGGCCGGGCATCCTTGCCACGGCGCTGCATGCGGACGGCAGCCACAATTCGATCCTGTCGGTGCCGGGGCAGGTCAATCGCGGCGAGGTGGTCGGCGACCCCTTTCTGCGCATGGACGGCCAGGCGGTCTTCAAATTTGCGGTCAAGGTGCTCGTCGATGTGGCTCGCGAGGTGATGGCCGAGGCGGGTGTGGATATCGACGGTGTCGACTGGCTGATTCCCCATCAGGCCAACATCCGCATCATCCAGGCCACCGGCAAGCGCCTCGGCGTGCCGGCCGAGAAGGTGATCGCCACGGTTGGCCTGCACGGCAACACCTCGGCGGCCTCGATTCCATTGGCCCTCGATCTGGCCGTTCGTGACGGGCGGATCCAGCGGGGCCACAAGATTCTCCTCGAGGGCGTCGGTGGTGGCTTCACCTGGGGCGCCGCGCTGCTCGAGTTCTGATCAATCCAGTCATGGCCATTTAAGGGTAGGTGACGATGAATTTCGCTTTTGTGTTTCCGGGGCAGGGCTCCCAGTCGGTCGGCATGATGGCCGCTTACGGTGAGTCGGCGGTGATCCGTCAGGCCTTTGCAGAGGCTTCCGAGGCCCTTGGCGAGGATCTCTGGCAGATGGTGGCCAATGGCCCAGCCGAAGTGTTGGCCCAGACCGTGAACACCCAGCCGCTGATGTTGACCGCCGGTATCGCCGTCTATCGCGAGTGGATTGCCCGCGGTGGCGCGCTGCCGTCCCTTGTTGCCGGCCACAGCCTCGGCGAGTACTCGGCCCTGGTTGCCGCCGGTGCCCTGGATTTCCAGGAGGCCGTCAAGCTGGTTCGCCTGCGCGCCCAGGCCATGCAGGAGGCCGTGCCCCAGGGCGAGGGTGCTATGGCGGCGCTACTCGGTCTCGACGAGGCGGCGGCTGTCGAAGCCTGCGCCGAAGCTGCTCAGGGTGAGGTCGTCTCGGCGGCCAATCTGAATTCCCCCGGCCAGATCGTCATTGCCGGTGCCCGCGCTGCAGTCGAGCGCGCGATGGCTGCGGCCAAGGCTCGCGGCGCCAAGCGCGCGGTGCTGCTGCCGGTGAGCGCGCCCTTCCACTGTGCCCTGATGGAGCCGGCTGCCGAGCGCCTGCAAGAGCGCCTGACGGACATCGAAGTGCGCGTGCCGACGATCCCGGTGCTCAACAACGTGGATGTGGCGATCGAGACCGATCCGCTGCGCATCAAGGATGCTCTGGTGCGCCAGGCCTATTCGCCGGTCCGCTGGATCGAGACGGTGCAGGAAGTTGCCCGTCATGGTGCGACTCACGTGTTCGAGTGCGGCCCCGGCAAGGTGCTGGCTGGCATGACCAAGCGCATCGAAGGCAGCCTGCAGGGCGCTGCGATCGCCGATGCGGCCAGCCTTGAAGAAATTCTGAAGACGACGGGGGCCGCATGAGTCAGGTTCTGCAGGGGCAGGTGGCGCTGGTGACCGGCGCTTCCCGGGGTATCGGGCGGGCCATCGCCCTCGAGCTGGGACGTCTTGGTGCCACCGTGGTGGGTACTGCGACGTCCGATGGCGGTGCTGCCGACATCCAGGCTGGCCTCGAGGCCGCGGGCATCGCCGGGCGTGGCCTGGCGCTCGACGTTACTGATGCGGCGGCCTGCGAGGCAGCCCTCGGAGATATCGAGAAAAGTCTCGGTGCTGTAACGATCCTCGTCAATAATGCAGGTATCACCCGCGATAATCTGGCGATGCGGATGAAGGATGCCGAGTGGGATGCGGTTCTCGACACCAACCTCAAGTCGGTCTTTCGCATGTCCAAGCTGGTGATGCGCGGCATGATGAAGGCCCGTACGGGCCGTATCATCAACATCACTTCGGTGGTGGGCAGTTCCGGCAACCTGGGGCAGGCCAACTACGCGGCGGCCAAGGCCGGCGTGGCCGGCATGAGCCGGGCGCTGGCCCAGGAGCTCGGCAGCCGCAACATCACGGTCAATTGCGTCGCGCCGGGGTTCATCGACACCGACATGACCAAGGAGCTGCCCGACGCGCAGCGCGAGGCTCTGCAAGGCAAGATCGCCCTGGGTCGTCTCGGCAAGCCTGAAGAAATCGCCGCGGTGGTGGGCTTCCTCGCCACCCCCGCCGCCGCTTACGTGACAGGGGCAACTCTGCATGTCAATGGTGGTATGTACATGGCGTAAATCTCGTCCTACTGGCGAGGGTGCGCGTTTTTGGTAGAATGCGGGGGCTTTGAATTCACCCCGCTCAATCAGCGAAGGAGTTGCTACATGGAAAATATCGAACAGCGCGTCAAGAAAATCGTTGCCGAACAACTCGGCGTCAACGAATCCGAAATCAAGAACGAGTCCTCCTTCGTGGATGACCTGGGTGCCGACTCCCTCGACACCGTCGAGCTGGTGATGGCCCTCGAAGAAGAGTTCGAGTGCGAGATCCCCGACGAAGAAGCCGAGAAGATCACCAGCGTCCAGCAAGCGATCGACTACGTCACCGCTCACCTCAAGAAGTAAGACTCCCGGAGCCCTGCCTTGACCCGTCGCAGAGTCGTCGTAACCGGCCTTGGCGCAATTTCGCCGGTCGGCAATACCGTGGCTGAGGCCTGGGACGCCATTACCAATGGCCGTTCCGGGATCGGCGAGATAACCCGATTCGATACCTCGGCCTTTCCGGTGAAGATCGCCGGCGAGGTGAGAAACTTCGACGTCGCGGCCTATCTTTCCCCGAAGGAGGCCCGCCGTATGGATAAGTTCATCCATTACGGGCTTGCTGCGGGCATTCAGGCGTTCCGTGATTCCGGCCTTGAGGTCAATGAAGCCAATGCCCATCGGATCGGTGTCAACATCGGTTCGGGCATCGGTGGTCTTCCGATGATCGAGGACACCCACGACGATTTCCTCGCCGGCGGTGCCCGCAAGATCTCTCCTTTCTTCATTCCCGGCACGATCATCAACATGATCTCCGGCAACCTGTCGATCATGCTTGGCCTCAAGGGGCCGAACATCGCGGTGGTGACGGCCTGTACTACCGGCCTTCACGCGATCGGCATGAGCGCCCGCATGATCGAGTATGGTGACGCGGACGTGATGGTTTGCGGCGGAAGCGAGTCTTCGGTCACGCCGCTGGCTGTAGGTGGCTTTGCTTCGGCGAAAGCGCTGTCGACCCGCAACGACGATCCGGCTACCGCCAGCCGCCCGTGGGACAAGGACCGCGACGGTTTCGTGCTCGGTGAAGGCGCCGGTGTGCTGGTCCTCGAAGAATACGAACACGCGGTCAAGCGGGGCGCCCGGATCTACGCTGAGCTGTCCGGTTTCGGCATGAGTGGCGATGCCTACCACATGACCGCCCCGGATACCGACGGGCCGCGTCGCAGCATGGTCTCGGCCATGCAGAACGCAGGCATCAATCCCGATCAGGTTCATTATCTCAACGCCCATGGCACCTCGACGCCCCTGGGTGACAAGAATGAAACCGAGGCGATCAAGCTCGCGTTCGGTGCCGACATCGCGAAGTCGCTGGTGGTCAACTCCACCAAGTCGATGACCGGTCATCTGCTCGGCGGCGCCGGTGGCCTGGAGTCGGTGTTCACGGTGCTGGCGGTGCATCATCAGCTGTCGCCGCCGACGATCAACATCTTCGAGCAGGATCCGGAATGTGATCTGGATTACTGTGCAAACGTTGCTCGTCCGATGAAGATCGACTTTGCCCTGAAGAACAACTTCGGCTTTGGTGGTACCAACGGTACGCTGGTGTTCAAGAAGTTCTGACGTGATCGGGGCGCGGGGTTCCGTGCGATGATCGTCGTCGAAATCAAGCCGTCGCGGCTGCAGTCCCTCTTTCTGGTGGGCCTGCATCTTGCGGCGGCTTTTTCTTTTCTGTTCGGCCTTGATCTCGGGCTGGCGGCTGCGGGCTTGCTTGCCGCGGCGCTAGGCTGGTCCCTGTATCGCAGCATCGTCGTGAGCCGTCGGCGGCTGCCTCGGGCGCTGGTTCTGGGGGATGACGGGAGCGTGTGTCTCCATCTACCCGGAGAAGGGGAGGTCGAGGCCGTGCCGGATGGGGCTTCGGTGGTGCTCCCGCGGGTGCTGTGGCTGGCCTGGCGCGATCGCCGAGGCGGCCCGCGCCGGGGTGTGCTGCTGCTGGTGGAAGATCAGCTGGTGCCCGCGGACTGGCGGCGCCTGCAGGTGTGGGCCCGGCTGCGCGTCAGGCCCGCCGTGGAGGGGCAGGGCAGGGCTGGCGCTGGCTGAGCCGCGCGGGCTCAGGAGCGGGGGCGCAGAACCGTGTCGCGGGCCTTGGGCAGGGTCTGGGGGTAGTCCCGGCTGAAGTGGAGGCCGCGACTTTCCTTGCGCTGAAGGGCGCTGCGCACGATGAGGTCGGCGGTCACGACGAGGTTTCGCAGCTCGATGAGATCGTTGCTGACCCTGAAGTTGCTGTAGAACTCGTCGATCTCCCGGGCCAGCAGGCGAATCCGGTGCTGGGCTCGCTGGAGGCGCTTGTTGGTGCGCACGATGCCCACGTAGTCCCACATGAAGCGGCGTAGTTCATCCCAGTTGTGAGAGATCACGATCGATTCGTCGGCGTCGGTCACGCGGCTCTCGTCCCATTGGGGCAGGTTGGTCGCGAGTTCGCGCGGACTGGCGAGGATGTCGGCGGCTGCGGCCTCGCCGAACACCAGGCATTCGAGGAGCGAATTGCTGGCCAGGCGGTTGGCGCCGTGGAGGCCCGTGCAGGCGGTCTCGCCGATCGCGTGCAGGCCGGCGACGTCGGTGCGGGCCTGCAGGTCGGTGACGATGCCCCCGCAGGAAAAGTGCACCGCTGGGACGACCGGAATCGGCTGGCGCGTGATGTCGATGCCAAGCTCGAGGCAGCGCGCGAGGATGTTCGGGAAGTGGGACTGCAGCAGCTCGGCGGGCTTGTGGCTGATGTCGAGGAAGACGCAGTCGAGGCCGTGCTTCTTCATTTCGAAGTCGATTGCGCGGGCGACGATATCGCGGGGAGCGAGCTCCTCGCGCGGGTCGTGCTCGGGCATGAAACGGCTGCCGTCGGGGCGGCGGAGCAGGCCGCCTTCGCCGCGGACCGCCTCGGAGATCAGGAAGGACTTGGCCTGGGGGTGATACAGGCAGGTGGGGTGGAACTGGATGAATTCCATGTTCGCCACCCGGCAGCCGGCCCGCCAGGCCATCGCGACCCCGTCGCCGGTGGCGGTGTCGGGGTTGGTGGTGTACAGATAGACCTTGCCTGCGCCGCCGGTGGCGAGCACGGTGTGGCGGGCGGCGAAGGTGCGCACCTCGTCGTTGGCGATGTCGAGGACGTAGGCTCCGAGGCAGCCCTCGTCCGGGTGGCCGATCTTGCGCCCGATGATGAGGTCGACGGCAATGTGCTGCTCGTACACAGCAATGTTCGGATGGGCTCTGACCTGCTCGGTGAGGGTTGCCTGGACGGCAGCGCCGGTTGCGTCGGCGACATGGATGATCCGGCGCGCGCTGTGCCCGCCTTCACGGGTGAGGTGGTAGCCGACGGAGGACGATGCGTCGGGTGTGAAGGGTACGCCGTGGTCGATGAGCCAGCGGATCGCCCGGGGGCCGTTCTCGACGACGAAGCGGGTTGCCTTGTCGGAGCACAGGCCGGCTCCGGCCGTGTGGGTGTCGGCGACGTGCGCCTCGGCGCTGTCGCTTGGGTCGAGCACCGAAGCGATCCCGCCCTGGGCCCAGGCGCTGGCGCTGTCTTCCAGGCTGCGCTTGGTGACGAGGGCGACTTTGAGTTTGTCGGCGAGACGCAGGGCAAGGGATTGGCCAGCAAGACCACTGCCCAGGATCAGTACATCGAAAGCGGTCACTTCGGGAATTCCGCAGGGGAGGGGCGATAGGAGGAGCGCCGACTATAGCATGGGCGCCGGATCGTGCCGAAATCCGCAAAACCCTTCCGGTGACTGAACTATGCGTGGGGCTCCCGGTCAACATGAGTGCTTCGGAAGGGATTCGCGGGCTCTCGGGTATACTGCGGGGCTGGTGGCCGGTGAGGTCACGACAACGAAAGTAGATGCCCCCCGACCATGAGTGATCGCGAAGTTGACCAGCAGCTTGTCGAGCGTGTCCAGCGCGGCGACAAACAGGCGTTCGGCCTGCTTGTTGCGAAGTATCAGCGCAAGCTCGCCCGCCTGCTGTCGAGATTGATCAGGGATCCCGCCGAGGTGGAGGATGTTGCCCAGGAGACGTTCATCAAGGCCTATCGTGCCTTGCCGTCCTTTCGGGGTGACAGCGCTTTTTATACCTGGCTTTACCGGATCGGGATCAATACGGCAAAGAACTTCCTGGTTTCCCAGGGGCGGCGCGCCCCGACGACGACCGATTTTGACTCCGAGGAGGCCGAGACCTTCGAGGATGGGGATCAGCTGCGTGACATCAACACGCCCGAGCGTCTGATGATGACGCGGCAGATCGGCGACACGGTGAATGCGGCGATGGAAGCCCTGCCCGAGGAGCTCAAGACCGCGATCGTGCTGCGGGAAATCGAGGGTTTGAGTTACGAGGAGATCGCCACGATTATGGATTGCCCGATAGGGACGGTGCGTTCGCGGATCTTCCGCGCACGTGAGGCCATTTCCGAGAAGCTCAAGCCGTTGCTGGATACGGCTCCGAACAAGAGGTGGTAACAAGATGAAAGAAAGAGTCTCTGCCCTGCTGGATGGCGCGCTGGATGATGAGGCCTCCTCGCGGCTGTTCGAGTCCATCAAGCGGGATGCAGGCTTGCGCCAGGATTGGGAGAGTTATTGTCTGATCGGCGATGTGATGCGCGATGACTCCCCTCTGTCGGCGGATTTCACCAGCAAGGTGATGGCTGGCCTCTCCGACGAAGTGACCGTTCTGGCGCCCGTGAGGCGTGAAAGTGGTGGCTGGGCGCGCAAGCTGATGCCGATCGCTGCCTCAGTGATGGGTGTTGCCGCGGTAGGTTGGGTTGCAATGACCCTCAATGGCCCCGGGGCAGAGGTGCAGCGCCTGGCCCGTTCGAGCCCGCCGGCCGTGGTCAGTGTGGCGCCTGTCGAGCGCAGTGCGCTGGTGCCGGCGGAATCGTCGGAGCGGGAGTATCTCTTCGCTCATCAGGCCATGGCTCCTGCCGCGGGAATGCCCGGTGTGGCCCACTATGTGCGCACGGTTTCGGACACCCGCGTGGCCGGTGAAAGATGAAGCGTTTCCTGAGCATCCTGATTGCCGCGTGGTGCCTGAGCAGTGTTGCTTCGGCCCAGGCCCCCGGAGATCCGATAAGCTGGCTGGGCCGGATTTCGAATGCTGCCCACAAGCTCAACTATACGGGTAGCTTCACTTACCAGAGCGGCAAGAACATCGAGACGTCGCGCATCGCGCACCTCGTGGACGCCAACGGCGATGAATACGAGCGACTCGAGGCTCTGGATGGTAGCCCCCGGGAGGTCGTCCGCAACCATGAAGAGGTTCAGTGCTTCCTGCCCGACCAGAAGCTGCTGATCATCGACCAATCCTCGGCGCGTCGCAGTTTCCCGGCGCGCCTCCCGCAGTCTCCGGCAGCGCTCGGCGAGCATTACCGCATCCGCAAGGGCGAGGTGGTGCGGATTGCCGGAATGGAAAGCCAGCAGATCATCCTCGAGCCGAAGGATGACATGCGTTTTGGTCATCATTTCTGGGCGGACATCTCCTCCGGCTTGCTGCTGCGTGCGCGCATCGTCAGCGACAAGGGCGAGACCGTCGAGCAGTTCGCGTTCACCGAAGTCACGATCGGTGCGCCCTTCGACAAGGAGAAGGTGCGGCCGCGCTTCTCCCGCGGCAGCGACTGGAAGGTGGTCAATGCGCGGGGCAATGAGGTCAAGGTCGAAGATACCGGTTGGGCCTTCCGGCATTCGATTCCCGGCTTCCGGCCGGTGGTGTCTGTGCTGCGACCGTCCCGGGGTGGGCATGGTGATTCCTATCACGTGGTGTTCTCCGACGGCCTGGCGGCGATCTCGGTGTTCATCGAGCCGCTGGCGGCGAAGAACAACGTGCAGAGCGGCATGAGCGCCGCGGGGGCCTTCAACATCTTCCGGCGGACGATCGGCGACAGGCTGATCACCGTGCTCGGCGAGGTGCCGCCCCAGGCACTGGTGCGGATCGCCGACGGCGTTGAGATGCGGAAGCGCTGATGAAGGTGAATGGCGTTGTTCAGCGGGTAGATGGGGCGTACGCCTGGGTGGATGTGTCCGTGGCCCAGGGATGTGGCCGCTGCGGCGAGCCCGGTGGTTGCGGTGGCGTCAATATCGCCCGGCCTTTCGGGGGGGCGAAGCAGGTTCTGCGCGTCTCTAATGATTCTGGCGCCGTGGTCGGTGAGTCGGTGAGCGTGGTGATCGACGACGGCGTTCCGCTTGCCGCGGCCCTGCGCGCCTATGCGGCTCCGGTGCTCGGCGTGCTCGGCGGTGCTGCGCTGGGGACGGTGCTGGCGCCGGTGGCTGTGGTCGATCTGTACGCCGGGATCGGTGCGCTGCTGGGGGGCGGCCTGGCGGTGCTGCTGGTTCGTGCCAGGCAGCAGCCCTGGTCGGGCCGCCGCGACCTTCCCGTTCGTCTGGAACGTGGTGGGCCGGCGTCTTCCGGGGAGTGCGGACGGTGATTCGCTTGCTGCGCTTTCTTGTCCTCATCTTGTTGGTGCTCTCCGGAGCCGGCTTGCCTGCAGGGGCTGCGCCGATGCGGGATTTGCCTGACTTTGCCGAGCTGGCCGATCGCCAGGGGGCGGCGGTGGTGAATATCAGCACCACCCAGGCGGTGCGCCAGGCGCGCCCCGGCCTGCCCCGGCTGGATGAAGACGACCCGATGTTCGATTTCTTCCGCCGTTTCGTGCCGCGCCAGCCGGGCAGTGGGCCGAAGGTGGATCCCGACAATCGCTCCCTCGGTTCCGGCTTCATCGTGTCGTCCGACGGTTATGTGCTGACCAACGCCCATGTGGTGGATGGCGCCGATGAGATCATCGTCAAGCTGAGCGACAAGCGAGAGTTTCGCGCCCGCCTGATGGGCGCCGATCCACGCTCGGACGTGGCCTTGCTCAAGATCGAGGCGGGCGGCCTGCCAAAGGTCAGCCTGGGCGATCCGGGCAGGCTGCGGGTGGGCGACTGGGTGCTGGCCATCGGCTCGCCTTTCGGCTTCGAGAACTCCGTCACCGCAGGGATCGTGAGCGCCAAGGGGCGCTCGCTGCCCCAGGAAAATTTTGTCCCCTTCATACAGACCGACGTGGCGATCAACCCGGGTAACTCGGGTGGGCCGCTGTTCAACCTGAAGGGCGAGGTGATCGGCATCAACTCCCAGATCTACAGCCAGACGGGTGGCTTCATGGGTCTTTCGTTCGCGATCCCGATCGACGTGGCGATGGAGGTCCAGAGCCAGCTGAAGGCGCACGGTAGGGTCCAGCGCGGGCGGATCGGGGTGGTGATCCAGGAGGTGTCGCGGGAGCTGGCCGACAGCTTCAGGCTCGACAAACCCGTTGGCGCGCTGGTGAGTTCCGTCGAAAAGGGCGGCCCCGCCGACAAGGCCGGGCTCGAGCAGGGCGATATCGTGCTGCGCTTCGACAATCGCCCGGTGGGGATTTCGGGCGATCTGCCGCGCATCGTGGGCAGCACCCGGCCGGGTGCGAAAGTGCCGGTGATGGTGTGGCGAAAGGGTGCCCAGCGGGAAATGAGCGTGGTGGTGGCCGAATTGCCCGACGAGCGGGCGCGCAAGCCGGTGCTGCCGATGGCGCGGCAGGAGGTGGTACCCAACAAGCTCGGCATCGTGGTGGCGGACCCCAGCCAGCAGCAGCGGCGGGACGGCCGATTTGCCTCGGGAGGTGTGGTGGTGGAGGCGCTGCGCAGTGCTTCGGCGCGGGCCTCCGAGATCCAGGCCGGCGACGCGATCCTGGCCATCATCAACCGGGGTGTGCGCACCGACCTGCGCTCGGCCGATCAGTTCAGCCGCCTGGTGGCAGGCCTCGAGCCGAGCCAGGCCGTGACCCTGCTGGTGCAGCGGGGCGACACCCAGACCTTTGTGCCGGTGCGTACCCTTGAGCGCTGAGCGACGTCTCACCGTGCTCAGCCGGGAGTGGTGCCACCTGTGCCACGACCTGCTCGACGCCCTGAAGCCGCTGCAGGGCGAACTTGGCTTCGACATCGAGGTGCTCGATGTGGATGCCCTGCCCGAGCTCGAGGTCGAGTGGGGCGAGAAGGTTCCGGTGGTGCTTGCCGGCGGGCTTGAGCTGTGTCACTACTTTCTGGACGAAGCTGCGGTTCGTGCTCATTTCCGACGTATCGGTTAGAATGCAAGTCTTTGCCAGGCAAACAAATTTTCAAGGGTGCCCACCGGCACCCTTTTTCATGGCCCATGCAACACATCAGAAACTTCTCGATCATTGCCCACATCGACCACGGTAAATCCACCCTGGCCGATCGGATCATCCACCTTTGTGGCGGCCTCTCCGACCGCGAGATGGAGGCGCAGGTGCTCGACTCGATGGACATCGAGCGGGAGCGCGGCATCACCATCAAGGCGCAGACGGCGGCGCTGAGCTACCGCGCCCGCGACGGGCAGGTGTACAACCTCAATCTCATCGACACCCCAGGGCACGTGGACTTCTCCTATGAAGTCTCCCGCTCGCTGGCGGCATGCGAAGGCGGCCTGCTGGTGGTCGACGCCTCCCAGGGCGTCGAGGCGCAGACCGTGGCCAACTGCTACACGGCCCTCGAGCAGGGCGTCGAGGTGGTGCCGGTCCTCAACAAGATGGATCTGCCCCAGGCCAACCCGGATGGCGCAAAGCAGGAGATCGAGGATGTGATCGGCATCGACGCGAGCGACGCCATTCCCTGCTCGGCCAAGACCGGCATGGGCGTCGAGGACATCCTCGAGGCCGTCATCGCACGCATTCCGCCGCCCAAGGGCGACCCGAATGCGCCGCTGAAGGCGCTGATCATCGATTCGTGGTTTGACAACTACGTGGGCGTGGTGATGCTCGTCCGGGTGGTCGATGGCACGCTCCGGCCCAAGGACAAGATCCTCTTCATGTCCAACGGCAACCAGCACCTGTGCGAGCAGGTCGGCGTGTTCACGCCCAAGTCCCAGAACCGCGAGAGCATCTCTGCGGGCCAGGTCGGCTTCATCATCGCGGGCATCAAGGAGCTCAAGTCGGCCAAGGTCGGTGACACCATCACCCTGGCGGGCAAGCCCGCCGCGCAGCCGCTGGCCGGCTTCAAGGAGATCAAGCCCCAGGTGTTTGCGGGCCTCTACCCGGTCGAGTCGAACGAGTACGACCAGCTCCGCGAGTCCCTCGAGAAGCTGCGCCTCAACGACGCCTCGCTGCAGTTTGAGCCGGAGGTGTCCCAGGCGCTGGGCTTCGGCTTCCGCTGCGGCTTCCTCGGCCTCCTGCACATGGAAATCGTCCAGGAGCGCCTTGAGCGCGAGTTCGACATGAACCTCATCACCACGGCCCCGACCGTGGTGTACGAAGTCCTGATGAAGGACGGCACGGTGGAGCAGGTCTCCAACCCGTCCAAGCTGCCCGACCTCTCGAAGGTGGAGGAGGTGCGCGAGCCGATCATCAAGGCAGTCATCTTCCTGCCCCAGGAATACGTGGGGCCGGTGATCACCCTGTGCAACCAGAAGCGCGGTGCCCAGGTCGACATGCTCTACCACGGTCGTCAGGTCCAGCTGATCTACGACATGCCGATGAACGAAGTGGTGATGGACTTCTTCGACAAGCTCAAGTCGGTTTCCCGCGGCTATGCCTCCCTCGATTACGAGTTCAAGGAATACCGCGCCGCCGACCTGGTCAAGCTCGACGTACTCGTTTCCAGCGAGAAGGTCGATGCGCTGTCGATCATCGTGCACCGCGCCAACTCCCAGTACCGGGGCCGCGAGCTGGTCGCCAAGCTGCGCGAGCTGATCCCGCGCCAGATGTTCGACGTGGCGATCCAGGCGGCGATCGGTTCCAACATCGTCGCCCGCGAGACCATCAAGGCTTTGCGCAAGAACGTGCTCGCCAAGTGCTACGGTGGCGACATCACCCGCAAGAAGAAGCTCCTCGAGAAGCAGAAAGAGGGCAAGAAGCGGATGAAGCAGGTCGGTAACGTGGAAATCCCGCAGGAGGCCTTCCTGGCCGTCCTGAGGGTCGACGAAGGTAAATAAGCCGGCCTTCCGGCTGGCAGCAGGAGTGCTTGCGTGAATTTCGCGTTGATTCTTTTCATTCTGCTCCTCGTGAGCGGGGCCCTGTGGGCCCTCGACCACTTTGTCGCGAGCAAGCGCCGGAGCGTCGGCGCCAAGAGCCCGTGGTGGGTCGAGTACGGCGCCAGCTTCTTCCCGGTGATCCTGGTGGTGTTCTGCCTGCGCTCCTTCGTCGTGGAGCCCTTCAAGATCCCGTCGGGCTCGATGATCCCGACCCTGCTGGTCGGCGACTTCATCCTGGTCAACAAGTGGACCTACGGCATCCGCCTGCCGGTGATCAACAAGAAGATCGTCGAGGTGAACCAGCCCCAGCGGGGCGACGTGATGGTCTTCCGCTTCCCCCAGGACACCTCCCTCGACTACATCAAGCGGGTCGTCGGGCTGCCGGGCGACAAGGTCGAGTACATCGACAAGAAGCTGACCATCAACGGCCAGGCCATGACCCAGACGCCGGACGGCGACTACCTGCATGCCGAACGGCTGTTCTACTCGCCGCGCTTCACCGAGAAGCTCGGCGCGGTCGAGCACAAGATAATCGTGGAAAACGACGCACCGGCCTTCGTGTCGCCGAGCATCCAGTATCCTTTCCGGGATAACTGCACCTATACTAATCGCGGCGTGTCGTGCACCGTTCCGGCCGGCCACTACTTCATGATGGGTGATAATCGGGACGGCAGCTACGACAGCCGCGGCTGGGGGTTCGTCCCGGAGGAGAACATCGTGGGCAAGGCCTTCTTCATCTGGTTCAACTTCAGTGACCTGAAGCGTATCGGCAGCTTCCATTGATCATGAAACATAAATCTCAGTCCGGAGTCAGCCTGATCGGTGTGATGGTCGGCGGCGCCGTGCTCGCGGCCCTGCTGCTGGTCGGCCTGAAGCTGATCCCGGTGATCTCGGAGTACATGGGCGTCAAGCGCTCGATGGCGGCCGTGGTGGCCGGCGCGAACCCCCAGACCGCGACGGTCTCCGAGCTGCGTTCGGCCTTCACCAAGCGGGCCCTGGTCGACGACGTCACCACGGTCACCGCCTCGGACCTCGACATCACCAAGGAAGACGGCCGGATCGTCATGTCCATCGAGTACTCCCGCAAGGTGAAGCTGTTTGGCAACGTGAGTCTGCTCATCGACTTCAGTGCGTCCACCGCCGATATCCACTAGGCGAAGCGCATGAAGCTCGACGCCCTGCAGACGGCCATCGGCCATCGTTTTTCCCGCCCCGAACTGCTCCAGCAGGCGGTAACCCACCGCAGCTTCGGTTCGCCCCACAACGAGCGGCTGGAGTTTCTCGGCGACAGCATCGTCAATTGCGTCACCGCCATCGCGCTGTTCGAGCGTTTCGGCGAGCTGCGCGAGGGCGACATGTCCCGCCTGCGGGCCAACCTCGTGCGGCAGGAAGCCCTGCATCGCCTCGCCGACGGTCTCAAGCTCGGCGACTACCTGCAGCTTGGCGAGGGCGAGATGAAGAGCGGCGGTCATCGCCGCCCCTCCATCCTGGCCGACGCACTGGAGGCGATCTTCGCGGCAGTCTTTCTCGACGCCGGTTTCGAGGCCGCCAAGTCGGTGATCGACCGGCTCTACGCGTCTTCCATCGCCAGCCTCGACCCGGCCCGCGCCCTCAAGGACCCGAAGACGGCCCTGCAGGAATGGCTTCAGGGCCGGCGCATGCCCCTGCCCAAGTATTCCCTCGCTGATACCCGTGGCGAGGCCCACCAACAGGAATTCGAGGTCGAGTGCGAGATCACCGGCCTCGGCCTCAAGACCCGCGGCATCGGCGTGAGTCGCCGCGCTGCCGAACAGCAGTCCGCCCAGCGGGCGCTGGAACTCCTGCCAAAGTAATGACCGAATCCAACAGCGCCGCCACCGAGCCTTTCCGTACCGGCTTCGTGGCCATCGTCGGCCGCCCCAACGTGGGCAAGTCCACCCTGCTCAACCGCCTGATCGGCCAGAAGATCAGCATCGTCTCGCGCAAGGCCCAGACCACCCGCCACCGGGTGACTGGGGTCCTGACCGAGGGCCAGGCCCAGTTCATCTTCGTCGACACGCCAGGCTTCCAGACCCGCCATAAGAACGCCCTCAACCGCGCGATGAACCGCACGGTGACGCAGGTGCTTTCCGATGTCGATCTGGTGCTCTTCGTGATCGAGAGCGGTCGCTACGGCCCCGCCGACGAGCAGGTAGTCAAGCTGCTGCCCGAAGGCGCCAAGGTGATCCTGGTGGTGAACAAGCTCGACCTCCTCGAGGACAAGGCCCGCATGCTGCCTTTCCTGCAGAAGATGAGTGCCGTCTATCCCTTCGCCGAGATCGTCCCGGTAAGCGCCGAAAAGGGCCGCAACACCGATGCCCTGCTGAAGGCCGCCGAGCCCTACCTGCCCGAGGGTGAGCCGATCTTCGACGCCGACGACATCACCGACCGCAGCGAGCGCTTCCTCGCAGCCGAGTTCCTGCGCGAGAAGCTGTTCCGCCAGCTCGGTGAGGAGCTCCCCTACGGCATGACCGTCGAGATCGAGAAGTTCGAGGCCGAGCCCGGCCTGCGCCGCATCCACGCGGCGATCATCGTCGACCGCGACGCCCACAAGGCGATGGTGATCGGCAAGGGCGGCGAGCGCCTCAAGCGCATCGCCACCGAGGCTCGCCTCGAGATGGAAAAGCTCTTCGAGTCCAAGGTGTTTCTCGAGACCTGGGTCAAGGTCAAGAGCGGCTGGGCCGACGACGAGCGCGCGCTCAAGAGCCTCGGCTACGAATAAGCCTGGCGTCGTGGCACGGCCGTGAGCGCCAAGCAACGCATCGACCAGCAGCCGGGCTTCGTGCTGCACAGCTACCCGTACCGCGAAACCAGCCTGATCGTCGAAGTCTTCAGCCGCGACCACGGCCGGGTCGGCCTGGTCGCCAAGGGCGCGCGGCGGCCCATGTCGCAGCTGCGCGGCGTGTTGATGGCCTTCCAGCCGCTGCTCATCGACTGGAGCGGCGGGGGCGAGATGAAGACCCTCGTCCGCGCCGAATGGCAGGGCGGCCAGCCTCTGCTGGGTGGGCAGGCGCTGCTGTGCGCCTACTACCTCAACGAACTCCTGATGCGCCTGCTGCCGCGGGAAGACCCGCACCCGGCGCTGTACCGGGCCTACGGCGAGGCCCTGCGCGCGCTGGCGGCGGGGGAGGGGCAGGAGGTCATCCTGCGCCGCTTCGAGCTCGCCCTGCTGCAGGAGCTCGGCTACGGCCTGCAACTCGACTCGGACGCCGACGGCGAGCCGGTCCGGCCCGAGCTCCGCTACGCCTATATAATCGAGCGCGGCGCGGTGCCCCTGGGTGATCACGGCATCGACGACGCGTCGATCGTCACCGGCCGAGTGCTGCTCGACATGGCCCGGGGCGATTTTCGCGAGGCCGAAACCCTGGCCGGTGCCAAGGCGCTGATGCGCCGACTCATCCAGCATTACCTCGGTGGGCAGATGCTTCAGTCCCGCCGTGTGTTCACCGAACTGTTTGCCTTTCCCGGAGATCCGTCTTGATCGAACTCGGCGTCAATATCGACCACGTTGCCACCCTGCGCCAGGCCCGCCGCACCTGGGAGCCCGATCCTGTGTGGGCGGCCGTCGAGGCCCATCTGGGCGGGGCCGACGGCATCACCGTGCACCTGCGCGAAGACCGCCGCCACATCCAGGATGCCGATGTGCGCAAGCTGCGCGAGCTCACCCAGATCAAGCTCAACCTCGAGATGGCCGCCACCGACGAGATGGTCGGCATCGCCTGCGGGATCAAGCCCGAGATGGCGATGTTCGTGCCCGAGGGCCGCCATGAGGTGACCACCGAGGGTGGCCTCGACATCGTCGCCCAGGAGGTGCAGCTGAAGGACGCGGTGGCCCGCCTTGCCGACCAGGGCATCATCGTCAGCGTCTTCATCGACGCCGAGATCGCCCAGGTGGAGGCCGCAGCACGCATCGGCGCCAAGGTCTGCGAGATCCACACCGGCCCCTACGCGCATGCCTTCCACGCGGCCGGCCGCGATGCCGAAAGCCCGGCCGTGCTGGCCGAGATCGCCCGCATCGCCGAGGCCGGCGCGGCCGTGCGCAGCCTCGGCATGCGCTTCAACGCCGGCCATGCCCTCAACTACTACAACGTCCAGCCGATTGCCCGCCTCACCGGCATCCGCGAGCTGCACATCGGCCACTCCATCATCAGCCGCTCGGTGTTCAGCGGCCTGCGCGAGGCCGTGCGCGAGATGAAGCGCCTGATGCGCGAGGGTGCCGAACGCGGCCTGCGGCCGTGATCCACGGCGTCGGCACCGACATCGTGCGGGTGGCGCGCCTCGCCGAGGCCCTCGACCGTCACGGTTCGCGCTTCGCCGAGCGCATCCTCGACGCCTCCGAGCGAGCTGCGTTTGCCGCTGCGCCCGATCCGGCTCGCCTGCTGGCCAAGCGTTTCGCGGCCAAGGAGGCCTTCGGCAAGGCCCTCGGCACCGGCGTCGCCGCGCCGGCTACGCTCCACGCGGTGCGGGTGGGGCACGACGCCCTGGGCAAGCCCCTGTTCGAGTTTTCCCCGGTGCTTGCCGAGCACATGCGAGAACACGGGCTGCACGCCCACCTGAGCCTCTCCGACGAAACCGACTACGTCGTCGCCTTTGCCGTCATCGAAAAGCCATGAAGCCATCCCATCGCCCCGCCGGCCCTGTCATGCTCGACGTGGCCGCCCATGAAATCACCGCCGAGGAGCGCGAGATCCTGCAGCATCCGCTGGTCGGCGGCGTGATCCTGTTTGCCCGCAACTACGCCGAGCCCGGCCAGCTGCGGGCCCTCACAGCGGCGATCCGTGCGGTACGCCCAGGCCTGGTGATCTCGGTGGACCATGAAGGCGGGCGCGTGCAGCGCTTCCGCGAAGGCTTCACCCGCCTGCCGGCGATGCGCCGCTTCGGCGAGGCCTGGAACGCAGATCCAGCCGTGGCCAAGGCCGCGGCCCGCCATGCGGGTTTCGTGCTGGCCGCCGAGCTGCGCGCCCATGGCGTCGATCTGAGCTACGCGCCGGTGCTCGACCTCGATTACGGGGTGAGCTCGGTGATCGGCGACCGGGCCTTCCACCGCGATCCCCAGGTCGCCACCGAGCTGGCCCGCGCCCTTATCGCCGGTCTCGGCGATGCCGGCATGGGCGCGGTGGGCAAGCACTTCCCCGGTCACGGTGCGGTGGAGGCCGACTCCCATGTGGCGATCCCGCTGGATGGGCGCAGCTTCGATGAGGTCTGGGCCGAAGACGTGCAGCCCTTCCGGCTGCTGGCCGGCGAGCTGGCCGGTGTGATGCCCGCCCACGTGATCTTTGAAAAGGTCGACCCGCGGCCTGCCGGCTTCTCACCCTTCTGGCTGCAGGAGGTGCTGCGCGGCCGGCTGGGCTTTGGCGGCGTGATCTTCAGCGACGACCTGACGATGGAGGGGGCGAGCGTCGCCGGCGACATCGTCGACCGGGCCACGGCTGCTCATGGCGCCGGCTGCGACATGGTGCTGGTGTGCAACCGCCCCGACCTGGCGGTGCAGCTTCTCGACCGCTGGAACCCGGTGGTCGCCGACGACAGCGCCGGACGCATCGCCGCCCTGCGCCCGCGGGCTGGCAGCGTGCCTGCCGATCCGGCCACGCTCGCCGCTTGGGCGCCTTACTGCCAGGCCCGCGATCGCGTGCTGGCCCTGGCCTGAGCGGGCCCGCCACGATGGGCTTCGACGCAAAGGCCTTCCTGCGCACGCTCACCGAGGAGCCCGGCGTATACCGGATGATCGGCGAGGGCGATGTGGTGCTCTACGTCGGCAAGGCCAAGAACCTCAAGCGGCGTGTGTCGTCGTATTTCCAGCGTACCCAGCTGTCGCCGCGGATCGCGATCATGGTCGGTCAGGTGGTGCGGGTGGACATCACCGCCACCCGCTCCGAGGCCGAGGCGCTGATCCTCGAGAATAACCTCATCAAAAGTCTCGGGCCGAAGTACAACATCCTGTTCCGGGACGACAAGTCCTACCCCTACATCGCCCTGTCGGGCGATGAGTTTCCGCAGATCTTCTACCATCGTGGCGGCTTCAAGAAAGGTGTGCGCTACTTCGGGCCGTTCCCCAACTCGTGGGCGGTGCGAGACACCCTGCACCTGATGCAGAAGATCTTCCGCCTGCGCACCTGCGAGGACACCACCTTCAGCAACCGCTCGCGGCCGTGCCTGCTGTACCAGATCCAGCGCTGCACCGGGCCTTGCGTCGGCTTGATCGAGAAAGAGGCCTACGCCGCCGACGTGCGCCTGGCCAGCCTGTTCCTCGGCGGCCGCCACACGGATGTTGTCGACGATCTGTCGAAGCGCATGCAGGAAGCCTCCGACCGGCTGGCCTTCGAGCAGGCTGCCGCCTACCGCGACCAGATCCGCAACCTGCAGGCCGTGCTCCACAAGCAGTTCGTCGAAAGCGCCAGGGACGAGGACGTGGATGTGCTGGCCGCCATCGAACGGGGCGGGCTGGTGTGCGTCAACCTGGCGATGATCCGCGGCGGGCGCCACCTGGGCGATCGGCCGCTGTTCCCCGCCAATGCCCAGGCTTGTGCGCCCCTGGATGCGCTGGTGGCCTTCGTGGAGCAGCATTACCAGGATCACCCGCTGCCCGGGCGCATCCTCGTCAATCTCGACCCGGCGCCGGTGCGCGAAGCCCTCGAGGCCGTCGTCGAGGGCAAGGTGGTCGTGGTGGCCGCCCGCTACGAGAACGAGCGGGCCTGGATCGGGATGGCCGAGAACAACGCCGGCCTCGCGCTGCTGGTGCGCGAGCAGGAATCGTCCCGCGGCGAACAACGCCTCGAAGCCCTGCGCGACGCCCTGCAGCTGGCCGATACGCCGCGGCGCATCGAGTGTTTCGATATCTCCCACACCATGGGCGAGGCCACGGTGGCCTCCTGCGTGGTGTGGGACGGTTCGGCGATGAAGAAGTCCGAGTATCGCCGCTACAACATCGCCGGCATCACCGCCGGGGACGACTACGCCGCCATGCGCCAGGCCCTCACCCGGCGCTACGAGAAGGTGGCGGCCGGCGAGGGCGTGCGGCCGGACCTCATCCTCATCGATGGTGGCAAGGGGCAGATGGGCGTCGCCCGCGAGGTGCTGGCCGAGCTCGGCCTCGACATCATGATGTTCGGCGTCGCCAAGGGCGAGAGCCGCAAGCCCGGCCTTGAGGAGCTGGTCTTCCCCGACGGGCGCGAGCCGGTGCATATGCGCCCCGACGCGCCGGCCCTGCACCTCATCCAGGAGATCCGCGACGAGGCTCACCGCTTTGCGATCACCGGCCACCGCGCCCGGCGCGCCAAGGCCCGCAACACCTCCAGTCTCGAGGACATCCCCGGGGTCGGGCCGACACGCCGGCGCAAGCTGCTTGCAGCCTTCGGCGGCATCGCCGGTGTGCGCGATGCCACGGTGGAAGACCTCTGCCGGGTGGATGGGATCAACCGGCACCTGGCGGAACAGATATACAATGCCCTGCGATAGTCGCAGTGAATGTGTCCATGCCCTTCAACATACCTAATTCCCTGACCTGGGCGCGCATCGCGCTGATCCCGTTTTTCGTCGGTATCTATTACCTGCCGGAGGACATCATCTCGGCCGAAGGCAAGAACCTCGTCGCCACCGTGACCTTCATCGTCGCCGCGGTGACCGACTGGTTCGACGGTTACCTGGCCCGCAGCCTCGGCCAGACCTCGGCCTTCGGCGCCTTCCTCGACCCGGTGGCCGACAAGCTGATGGTGGCGGCCGCGCTGATCGTGCTGGTACACCTCGGGCGGGTGGATTCGCTGATCGCGCTGGTGATCATCGGCCGCGAGATCACCATCTCGGCGCTGCGCGAGTGGATGGCCAAGGTGGGCGCCTCGGGCAGTGTCGCGGTGGCCTTCGTCGGCAAGCTGAAGACCGCGGCGCAGATGTCGGCGATCCCGCTGCTGCTGATCGAGGCGCCGGTCCTGGGCTTCGACAGCCTCAAGCTCGGCACCCTGCTGATCTACGTGGCGGCCGTTCTCACCCTGTGGTCGATGGGTTACTACATGCGCTGCGCCTGGCCCGAGCTGATGAAGCGGAGCCGATAAGGTCAAATCAGTTGTTGACAAGCCGTTCTGGCTGTCTATAATGGCGGCTCTTTCAGCGGCAGTAGCTCAGTTGGTAGAGCGCAACCTTGCCAAGGTTGAGGTCGAGAGTTCGAGACTCTTCTGCCGCTCCAGAATTCAGTGAAAAGCCTAGCTTTTCCGTGTAATACACGGCGCGATAGCAAAGCGGTTATGCACCGGATTGCAAATCCGTGTAGGTCGGTTCGACTCCGGCTCGCGCCTCCAGTTAGCAGGGTTTTAACGCGGCAGTAGCTCAGTTGGTAGAGCGCAACCTTGCCAAGGTTGAGGTCGAGAGTTCGAGACTCTTCTGCCGCTCCAGGATGAACGGGGAAAACGATGATTCGTTTTCCCCGTTTTGCCATGCGCTGCCAGCGCTTCAGCCTGCCCGGCGCGAAGCTCTCGATCTCATCAGGAGCGTGGCCCATGAAGATCTCCTTTCCAGCGGTGCCAGTCACCAATTGCGACGAGCGGCCTGCTGGCGAGTTGCCGTCCCTGGTCGTCGTGCACGCCATCAGCCTGCCTCCGGATCGTTTTGGCGGGCCGGGGGTCGAGCAGCTGTTCACCAACCGTCTGGACCCGGCCGGGCACGCCTATTACGCGACGATCCATCATCTGCGCGTCTCGGCCCACTATTTCATCCGGCGGGGCGGCGAGCTGGTGTGTTTTGTCCCGCCCGAGAGGCGCGCCTGGCACGCGGGCGTGTCGTCGTGGCGGGGGCGGGAGCGCTGCAACGATTTCTCCATCGGGGTCGAACTGGAGGGGTGCGACAGCCTGCCCTTCGAGGGCGCCCAGTACGAGACGCTGGCGGCCCTCCTTGCCGAGCTGTGCGACAGGTTTCCGGTGGCAGGTGTCACCGGGCATTCGGACATCGCGCCGGGGCGCAAGACCGATCCGGGGCCCTTCTTTTCGTGGAGTCGTCTGCGGCGGATTCTGCTCGAGGCGGGGAGGGCCGATGTGGCGGCTCGGGTGGAGCCTGACGAGGTAGGGCAGGGGGGCGATCCCGATCACCGGCGCTGGCCTTTTCCGCTGGGTTCGCGGCCGCTCTGAGGCTTTCCGGCGGCCTGTCGAAACCCGCGCGGGCGCTGGGATTCTTGCGCTGTCACAGCTCTCTTCCGGCCTTCCGGCCCGTCTCCGGCTTATGCTGCGTGATTTGTCTCACGCCGGGGTGTTGACCCCCTGGATTGACAAAAGTGAATCGAATCAATAGAATGGAGTTTGTGTGCAATGCAGCACGCGAGTTTTTTGTTAAATGTCGGTGTTGAAGCCGTCGCATAACCGGGCTTCCCTTTCCGGTTAATGACCGCCTCAAGGTCTGGTTTCAACGCTTTTTTTGGCACGCTGTCTGGTTGCGTCAGCGTGTTTGGATCAACCCCTGGCGACCTAGTCTTTCGAGCGCTTTCGGCTGCAGTCTGGCCGACAAGTCGATCCCGGCCCCGCTTCACGGGGGCCATCGGGTGAGGCAGCACGGATGCCCCGTCTTTGTTCATGGGCGGTTCTGCGTGTGTGTTCGACGGGCTGTGGCCACAGAAAGGAGAGCCCATGTTCGCAACTCGTATCGCGAAGTACGCACGTCACGCGGCTTCATTCATGCTTCACTTTGCCCACGGCGGGCTTCTCGTCGCCGGGCTTATCGTTACCCTGTTTATTGCCTCACGAATCGCCAATCACGGCGTACAGGGTTTGTCCCTTGGCAGTCTCGGCGGTGAATCGTCCGTCAGCACGGCAGTCGTCGACGAGCCGGTGGTCGAGCCGCTCGCTGAAGTGGCGGAGACGCCGGCCAAGCTCAGTCCCGACCTGCAGCGCGTTAAGGCCTACGTGGCCAAGCGCTACCAGGTGTCGGCGGTGGCCCTCGAGCCGCTCCTCGCCGCAGCCCAGCAGACCGGCCGCAGCGTGGGGGTCGATCCCCTCCTGATCGTGGCGGTGATGGCCATCGAGTCCCGCTTCAACCCGTTTGCCGAGAGCCCCATGGGTGCTCAGGGGCTGATGCAGGTGATCCCCAAGTGGCATCCGGACAAGATCGATGTCAAGGCCGACCGGAGTGCCATGTTCGATCCGCACACCAACATCCGTGTCGGTGCGCTGGTGCTCAAGGAATACATCCAGACCACCGGCTCCATCGAGCGGGCGCTGCAGCAGTACAACGGTTCCAGCGATCCGGCCGCACCCTACGCCAACAAGGTGATGGCGGTGAAGGCCCAGCTCAGCCAGGCTGCCCGCAGCGGCGGTAAGTTCGTCGGCGCCTGAGCCGGGTGGCCATTGCGGGGCCGGGTAAGGCAGCCGGCTCTGCAGGACGCGCGTTCGGGAGGTCTCTCCCCGTTCCCGCGCTGCCCTCGAGGCCGTCACCCCGACGGCCTTTTTCAATCGTGTCCCGATAGGCTGCGTCGCCGTTCAGCTGCAGCGAAGAACCCTTGCGATTCGTTCTGCGGCTTCGACGAGGCGTGCCTCCCCGGTCGTGTAGGCGATGCGCAGGTGGCGATCCGGTGCGTTGTCGCCGAAGTCGATGCCGGGCGTCGTGGCAACGCCAGCATCTTCGATCAGGCGCCGTGCGAGGGCTTCGCTGCTGTCGGCGAGCTCGGAGATGTCGGCGTACAGATAGAACGCCCCCTGGGGTTCTGTTGCGAAGCGAAAGCCGAGCTCACGCAAGGCCGGGAGCAGGGTGTTGCGACGGCTGGCGAAGGCATGGCGCCGTTCTTCCAGGATGTCCCGCGTGGTCGGCGTGAAGGCCGCCAGGGCCGCGTGCTGGGCCGGGGTCGATGGTGAGATGAAGAAGTGCTGGGCGAGTTTCTCGATCTGGCGGACGTAGGCCTGGGGCGCAACCACCCAGCCGAGCCGCCAGCCGGTCATCCCGAAGTACTTCGAGAAGCTGTTCACCACGAACACGTCGTCCAGGCGGTTCAGTGCCGTGCTGGCTTCGAGGCCGTAATTGAGCCCCTGGTAGATCTCGTCCACGATCAGGATGCCGCCGCGGGTGGCTACTGCGTCGCGCAGGGCGACGATCTCGTCCTGGCTGAGCAGGGTGCCCGTGGGGTTGGCCGGCGAGGCCACCATCAGCCCACGGGTGCGTGCCGTCCAGGCGGCAGCAACGTGGGCCGGGGTCGGCTGGAAGCGGGTGGTGGCGTCCACCGGCAGGGCTCGGGCAACGCCTTCGAAGCTGCGCACCAGGTGACGGTTGGAGGGGTAGCCCGGGTCGGGCAGCAGCCATTCGTCGCCCGGATCGGTGGTGACGGCGAGGGCGAGCATCAGTGCGCCCGATGCGCCCGGCGTGACGATGATGCGCTCGGGGGAGACGTCGGCGCCAAAGCGATCCTGATAGAAACGGGCGATGGCTTCGCGCAGCGCGGTGAGGCCGAGCGCCGGCGTGTAATGCACGTGGCCGCCGGCGAGGAAGTCGCGGGCTGCTTCGACGATGGTGGGCGGCGTCGGGAAGTCCGGCTCACCGACCTCCAGGTGGATGATGTCGCGTCCGCTGGCCGCCAGCTGGTGGGCGCGCTTGAGGATTTCCATCACGTGGAAGGGTTGGATGTCGGCCATCCGGCGGGCGATCTTGTTCATGGGGTTTCCTTGCGAAAAAACAAAAAGCGCCGGTTGCCCGGCGCTTTTCTGGGTGCCTCAGCAGCCTTCCGGCTGCCTCCAACTTACACCGACATAGCCAGTTCGAACAGCTCGCGCTTGAGCATGAACTGCTTCGGCAGGCGGTCCTGCAGCTTCTCGAACCACTCCTTGTGGCCAGCCAGCTCGGTCTTCCAGGCTTCGGCGTCGACCTGGGTGAGGGCTTCGAACTCGGCCTTGGTGACGTCGGAGCCGGTCCAGTCGATGTCTTCGTACAGGGGCATCCAGCCGAGGGCGTTCTCGTTGGCGTGGACACGGCCGCGGACGCGGTCAACGACCCACTTCAGGACGCGCATGTTCTCGCCGAAGCCCGGCCACATGAACTCGCCCTTCTCGTTCATGCGGAACCAGTTGACGCAGAAGATGCCCGGGGCCTGATCCACGGTGTGACCCATCTTCAGCCAGTGGTTGAAGTAGTCGCCCATGTGGTAGCCGCAGAAGGGCAGCATCGCGAACGGGTCACGACGCACCACGCCCTGGGCGCCGAAGGCCGCCGCGGTGGTCTCGGAGCCGAGGGTGGCGGCCATATAGACGCCGTAGTTCCAGTTGAAGGCCTGGTACACCAGCGGCACGGTGGTGGCGCGACGGCCGCCGAAGATGAAGGCGGAGATCGGCACGCCGGCCGGGTCTTCCCAGTTCGGGTCGATGGACGGGCACTGGCTGGCGGGGGCGGTGAAGCGGGAGTTCGGGTGGGCAGCCTTACGGCCGGTTTCCTTGGCGATCTCCGGGGTCCAGTCCTTGCCCTGCCAGTCGATCAGGTGCGCCGGGGCTTCCTTGGTCATGCCTTCCCACCACACGTCGCCGTCGTCGGTCAGCGCGACGTTGGTGAAGATGATGTTCTCTTTAAGGGTGGCCAGGGCGTTGTAGTTGGTCTTCTCGGAGGTGCCGGGGGCGACGCCGAAGAAGCCGGCTTCCGGGTTGATCGCGTAGAAGCGGGTGGTGCCGTCGGCTTCCTTGCGCGGCTTGATCCAGGCGATGTCGTCGCCGACGGTGGAGATCTTCCAGCCGTCGAAGGACTTCGGCGGGATCAGCATGGCGAAGTTGGTCTTGCCGCAGGCGGACGGGAAGGCGGCGGCCACGTAGGTCTTCTCGCCGGTGGGGCTTTCGACGCCGAGGATCAGCATGTGTTCGGCCAGCCAGCCTTCGTCGCGGGCCATGTTGGAGGCGATGCGCAGGGCGAAGCACTTCTTGCCGAGCAGGGCGTTGCCGCCGTAGCCGGAGCCGTAAGACCAGATCTCGCGGGTCTCGGGGTAGTGAACGATGTACTTGGTGGTCGGGTTGCAGGGCCAGGCGGAATCCTTCTCGCCATGGCCGAGCGGTGCGCCGACGCTGTGCACGCAGGGCACAAACTCGCCGTCGGTGCCGAGCACGTCGTAGACGGCTGCGCCCATGCGGGTCATCACGCGCATGTTGGTGACGACGTAGGGGCTGTCGGAGATCTCGACGCCGATGTGGGCGATCGGGGAGCCGAGCGGGCCCATGGAGAACGGGATCACGTACATCGTGCGGCCGTGCATGCTGCCCTTGAACAGACCGTTCAGGGTTTCACGCATCTTGGCCGGGTCTTCCCAGTTGTTGGTGGGGCCGGCGTCGTCCTTGTTGGCGGAGCAGATGTAGGTGCGGTCTTCGACGCGCGCCACGTCGGAGGGGTCGGAGCAGGCGAGGTAGGAGTTCTTGCGCTTTTCCGGGTTCAGCTTGATGAGCATCCCGGCTTCGACCATCTCGGCGCACAGGCGGTCGTATTCTTCTTGGGAACCGTCACACCAGACCACGCGGTCGGGCTCGGTGAGTGCGGCGATCTCGCCCACCCACTGCTTGAGTTTTTCGTTCTTGACGTAGGCGGGCGCGGCGGCGATCGCGGCTTGAGCAATACTTTGGGACATCTAACGATTCTCCAACGTTACGGATCCGTGAATGCACTTTTGCCGGAGGGGGAGACTTCCGGCTGGGTATTCGCGTCTTCTGGCCTGGGGCGCGCGGCGCGTTATTATTGGCGTCAATGGGGATTAACCCTTAAGAACTTAGCTTAATATTATGCCACGCTTCCCGCCCGGAAGTAATTCATACGTCACGACCCGAGTGCTGTGGATGTCACGAATTGCACAGGATTCGGCTTGATCCGAGGATGTACCCCATCCTTTCGAAACAACCAACAGTGAGGGAGAGACAATGGACGAGCGTATCCGCCTGGCCGCACTTGAGTATCACCGCCTGCCCAAACCCGGGAAGATCTCGATCGCGCCGACCAAGGCGCTGACCAACCAGCAGGATCTGTCCCTGGCCTACTCGCCCGGCGTGGCCGCGGCCTGCGATGCCATCGTCGAAGACCCCGCCGAGGCGGCCAACCTGACCGCCCGCAGCAACCTGATCGGCGTGGTCACCAATGGCACCGCGGTGCTGGGCCTCGGCAACATCGGCCCGCTGGCCGCCAAGCCGGTGATGGAAGGCAAGGGCGTGCTGTTCAAGAAGTTCGCCGGCATCGACGTCTTCGACCTCGAGATCGACGAGCCCGATGCCGACAAGCTGATCGACATGATTGCCGCGCTCGAGCCCACCTTCGGCGGCATCAACCTCGAGGACATCAAGGCCCCCGAGTGCTTCTACATCGAGAAGAAGCTCCGCGAGCGGATGAAGATCCCGGTCTTCCACGATGACCAGCACGGCACCGCCATCGTGGTGGGTGCGGCGATCCTCAACGGCCTGCACCTGCTGGGCAAGGACCTCGCCAGGGTCAAGCTGGTCACCTCCGGTGCGGGCGCCGCGGCGCTGGCCTGCCTCGACCTGCTGGTGATGCTCGGCGTGCCCGTCGAGAACATCTGGGTGACCGACATCGAAGGCGTCGTCTTCGAGGGCCGCACCAAGCTGATGGACCCGATCAAGGCGCGCTACTCCAAGGTCACCGACGCTCGCACCCTGGGCGAGGTGATCGAGGGCGCCGACGTCTTCCTCGGCCTCTCCGCCGGCGGCGTGCTGAAGCCCGAGATGGTGGCGAAGATGGCGGCCCGGCCGCTGATCATGGCGCTGGCCAACCCGACCCCCGAGATCCTGCCCGAGGAAGTCCACAAGGTGCGCGACGATGCGCTGATGGCCACCGGCCGTTCGGACTATCCGAACCAGGTGAACAACGTGCTGTGCTTCCCCTTCATCTTCCGCGGTGCCCTTGACGTCGGCGCCACGACGATCACCGACCAGATGAAGCTGGCCGCGGTCAAGGCGATCGCCGAGCTGGCCCGGGCCGAGGCGTCCGACATCGTGGTGGCGGCCTACGGCGAGAACGTCTCCGGCTTCGGCCCCGAGTACATCATTCCCAAGCCCTTCGACCCGCGCCTGATCGTCAAGATCGCCCCCGAGGTGGCCCGCGCGGCCATGGAGTCCGGCGTCGCGACGCGGCCGATCTCCGATTTCGACGCCTATCGCCAGCAGCTCAACAACTTCGTGTGGCAGTCCGGCCTGGTCATGAAGCCGGTCTTCCAGGCCGCCAAGCGCGCGCCGAAGCGCATCATCTTCTCGGAAGGCGAGTCCGAGCGCGTGATGCGCGCGGTACAGACGGTGGTGGACGAAGGCCTGTGCCGCCCCATCCTCATCGGCCGGCCGGAGGTGGTCGTCGGAAACATCGAGCGCTTCGGCCTGCGCCTGCGCCCCGAGCTCGATTTCGAGATGGTCAACCCCGACTCCGATCCGCGCTACGACCAGCTCTGGGAGCATTACCACTCGCTGATGGAGCGCAAGGGCGTGTCGGTGGATTACGCCAGGCGCGAGGTGCGGCGCCGCCCGACCCTGCTGGGCTCGCTGCTCCTCAAGTTCGGCTACGCCGACGGGATGATCTGCGGCACCTACGGCATGCACGGCCTGCACCTCAAGTTCATCGAGACCGTGCTCGGCCGCCAGAAGGGCGTGCGCAACTTCTACACCATGAATCTGCTCACGCTGCCGGGCCGCACGGTGTTCCTGTGCGACACCTACGTGAACTACGACCCGACCCCCGAGCAGGTCGTCGAGATGACCCGCCTCGCCGCCGACGAAGTGCGCCGCTTCGGCATCCAGCCGCGTATCGCGCTGCTGTCCCACTCCAGCTTCGGCACCGACAACTCGCCCACCGCCGAGAAGATGCGCAAGGCCCTGGTGATGCTGCACACCGAGCACCCCGAGCTCGACGTGGAGGGCGAGATGCACGGCGACGCAGCCCTCGACGCAGGCATTCGCATGCAGATCTTCCCGAACGCCCGCATGCGTGAGGACGCCAATCTGCTGATCTTCCCGACCCTCGACGCGGCCAACATCGCCTTCAACCTCCTGAAGACCGCGGCCGGCGACGGCGTCACGATCGGCCCCATCCTGCTGGGGGCGGGCAAGCCGGTGCACATCCTCACGCCCACCGCTACCGTGAGGCGTATCGTCAACATGACGGCGTTGACGGTCGTCGAGGCAGGGCGCTGACGGTTCGCCCTGCGCATCACGCCTCGGCTGCCGTTACTCTTCACGGACGGGCGGCGGATCGGAGGCGTCATGACTGACGGCAGGGTGGCCCTGGTGCTCACGGGGGGCGGCGCGCGTGCCGCCTACCAGGTCGGCGCGCTGATGGCGGTGCGCGAAGTCTGGGGCAAGCGCCCGGACAACCCCTTTCCCATCCTCTGTGGAACCTCCGCCGGGGCGATCAACGCGGTCGCCCTGGCGGTCTTCTCGGCCGATTTCAATGCCGGCGTGCGCAAGCTGGCCTACATCTGGCGCAACTTCAACGTCGGGCAGATCTATCGCTCCGACACCCTGGCCATTGCCGAGTCGGTGCTGCGCTGGGGGTCGGCGATTTTCCTCGGCTGGTTGATCCACCAGTCGCCGCGCTCCCTGCTCGACAACTCGCCGCTCAGGACGCTGCTCGAAAAGCACCTCGATTTCACCCGCATCGCCCAGGCCGTCGCCGACGGCCACCTGCAGGCCGTCACGGTCACCGCCTCCGGCTACACCTCCGGCGAAAGCCTTTCTTTCTTCCAGGGGCGGGAGGACCTCCAGCCCTGGCGGCGGGCCCAGCGCGTCGGCCTGCGCACCGAGCTGCAGATCGATCACCTGATGGCCTCCAGCGCGATCCCCTTCGTGTTTCCGGCGGTGCGCATCAACCGTGAATACTTCGGCGACGGTTCGATGCGGCAGCTGGCGCCGATCAGCCCGGTGATCCACCTGGGGGCCGAGCGCATCCTGGTGATCGCCGGCGGGCGCCGCTCCGAGGAGGCGCGCCAGAGGGCCGACTCCTACCCGTCGCCAGCCCAGGTGGCGGGCCATGCCATGTCGAGCATCTTCCTCGACGGGCTGTCCACCGATCTCGAGCGCCTCGAGCGGATCAACGCCACGGTCGCCGCGATTCCGCCCGCGCTGCGGCACAGCGCCGGCATTCCCCTGAAGCCCATCGAAACCCTGGTGATTGCGCCATCCCAGCGGCTGGATTATCTTGCAGCCCGCCACCGTAATGCCCTGCCCAGGGCGCTGCGCCTCGTCCTGCGCGGAATTGGTGCAACGCGGAAGAATGGCTCGGTGTTACTCTCTTACCTGCTTTTCGAGAAGGGTTATACGCGCGCGCTGATGGAGCTCGGCTACCGTGACGCGATGAGCCGGCGTGTCGAGCTGGCCCGCTTTCTGCGGGTGGACCCGCAGTGAGTCGTCGCGCGATGTCGCCAATCCGCAACTGATTCCGGCACTGCAAAAAAATCATTCACAAAGAGCTTCAAAAATTTAAAATAAGCCCTTATTTTGAATAAGAAGTCTGCCGTTATGTTTCCCGCTTCCTCCGAGCAACGGGAGCCTCAGGCATGACCGCCCCTCGCGCGGGGTAGTCGGTCCGTCGGCAAGGCTGGTCACCGTTTCCTGTTCCTCCCCGGAAGAGCCGCCTCTTCCCGCAACGAAGTAATTGAAAGACGATGAAAATCCGTAAATCCCTGATGACCCTGCTGGGCGTGTTTGCGCTGACCCATCTGGCGCCCTTCGATGCTCATGCTGCGCCGCAGCGTGGGGCGTCCAAGAAAGCCCCGGTTGCCAAGGAAAGCCCCGCTCGGGCCGCGAAGCTCGCCAAGGCGGCAAAGGTTGTCGCGGTGCGTCCGACGAAACCCATCAAGTTTGCGCGTGCCGACGCTCGGCGTGCGAAAAGCGCGCACCTCGCCCATGCGGCTTCTGTTGCCCCGCGCAATGCGCCGGTCGCTGCGCCGGACGTGGACAACGAGGGCAATCCGCTGCTCCACTCGGCTGCCTTCATGATCGCAGACCAGGCCACCGGCTCCGTCCTGCTCGAGAAAAACTCCGACGCCGTGCTGCCCATCGCCTCCATCACCAAGCTGATGACCGCGATGGTGGTGCTCGATGCCCGGCTGAGCCTCAGTGAAGTGCTGGTGGTGGCCAACGAAGACGTCGACACCCTGCGCAACAGCAGTTCCCACGTGCCGGTGGGCACCGAGCTGGCGCGGGAAGACATGCTGCGCCTGGCCTTGATGTCCTCCGAAAACCGGGCCGCGTCGGCGCTGGGCCGCAACTACCCGGGTGGCCTGCCGGCCTTTGTCGCGGCCATGAACCGCAAGGCCGCAGCCCTCGGCCTGCGTGACACCCGCTTTGCTGACAGCACCGGCCTCAACTCGGCCAACGTATCGAGCGCCCGCGACCTGGTGCGGATGGTGTCGGCGGCGTCCCGCTACCCGCTGATCCGAGAGTTTTCGACCACCGCCAACTACCCGGTTTCCCTCAACGGCCGGGTTCGCCAGTTCAACAACACCAACGCCCTGGTGAGCAGCCCCGACTGGCAGATCGGCGTTTCGAAGACCGGCTTCATCAACGAGTCTGGCAAGTGCCTGGTGATGCAGGCCTGGCTGCTCAACAAGCCGATGATCATCGTCCTGCTCGACTCCTTTGGCCGTTTCACCCGGGTGGCCGACGCCCAGCGGGTCAAGCGCTGGCTCGAGAGTGCGGCGGTCCAGCAGAAGGTCGCCGCGGCGGTTCGTACGCCGTCCACCTGAGGCTGGCAGCAGCCATGACAAAAGGCGCTGCGCAGACTGTGTAAAAGCTGTCTGCTGGCCTGGATGAACAGAAATGCCTCGCGAAGCTTGCGAGGCATTTTTGCTTTTGGCGATGTCTTTGGCGTGCGAGACCCGTCAGGCCTGAGCCAGCTTGCGCATCAGGACGTTCCCGGCATGTGGGCCATGCGCTTGACGTTATGGGCGAGAACCGCCAGGGCCATCTCGCCACGAACCCCGCGCAAGCCCCGGACCAGGAGGCGTCTGTTGCCGAAGATGCGCGCCTTCAAATTCCCGAAGGGCTGTTCGGCGATGGCCCGGTGCCGTTTCATCATCTCCGGATGGGCCAGGCAACGTGCCTTCGCGGCTTCGAATGCCACCTCATCGAAGTGCCGGCTGACGAAGCGCTGTTTGGCTCGCGTACATGCCGGTTTGCGCGTGCAGGTTGAACACGCGGTGGCGATGCAGAGATTGTGGTCTGCGCTCAGCGGGCTGGCGGCGGAATGTAGCCGAGGGCCCTGGAGATCTCGTCTGCGGTCTCGCGGATCAGGGGAGCCCAGTCGGGGTTGAAGCGTTCGGACGGGGTGGACAGGGACAAACCCGCCACCAGCTCGCCGCTGTCGTCCCGAATGCCGGCCGCGATGCAGCGGACGCCGTTTTCAACCTCATCGAGGTCGTAGGCGACGCCATGGCGGCGGACCTTGTCGAGTTCCTTCTCGAGGGCCTGGAGCGTGGTGATCGAGGTGGGCGTGGAGGCCGGCAGCCCGGTGCGTTTGGCGTAGTCCTTGATCTGCTGGACGCCGTCCTCGACCAGAAACAGCTTGCCGGTAGCGGTGGTATGCAGTGGTGCCCGGGCACCCACGATATGCACCACGCGCACCGCCGAGCGGCCGCTCGAGGTGCGCTCGACATAGACGATCTCGTCGCCGGCACGGACACCCAGGTTGACGCTCTCGCCGGTGGCGGCGTGGAGCCTGAGCATCTCGGGCATCGCCGTCTCCCGCAGGGAGATACGCGACTTGACGAGGCTGCCCAGCTCGAGCAGCCGGATGCCCAGGCGGTACACGCCGGCGTCGCTGCGCTCGACGAAACCACTGGTGCTCATGGCGCCGAGGATGCGGTGGGCGGTGGAGGGGTGGAGCCCGGTCTCGATCGCGAGCTGCTTGAGCGGAACCGGATCGGCGTGCTTGGCGAGCACGTCGAGCAGCTTCATCATGCGTTCGATGACCTGGATCGAATTCTTGGCGGGTTCTGGTGTTGACGGTGTAGACAAATCTTTCTGCCTGGGAATCTCTATCAGCAGATGGTAGCGCAGCTTCGCAGATTTCGCCTAGTGAAATGCTGCGTTGCCGCAAAGGCTCTCTGCCAGTCTGGTCGGGCCCTTCAGGCAAGCAGCATGTGGCCGCCCATGCGCACCGCGATGCCGATCAGGGCGCCCAACGCCGCCGGCTTCCAGACCGCAGCAACCCGCCGGCCGGCGGACAGCAGAACGGCCACGCCGGGGATGTCGAGCGGGTGCACCAGCAGGCCGGCACTGGCTCCGTTGAGGGTGGCGGTGGTGGCGGTGCCGGCGCGCAGCATCTCGTCCATCACCCCCATCATCGCTGTGCCGCCGGCGAGGAACTTGGTGAGCGTCGGCAGCAGCAGGGCCGGGTCGGCGCCGATCGCCAGAAGCGCCGGGGCGAGCAGTTGGGTGAGGAGGTCCAGGGCACCGAGCCGGCGCAGGGCGAGCACCACGGTGAGGGACAGCACCAGCATCGGCAGGGCGCCGACGGCGATCTTGAAGGCTTCGGCGCCGGCCCGGTTGATCACGTCGAGCACGCCCTTCGCGCTTTCGGCCACCGGGTGGTGGAGGGTTTCGTCGACGGCCTCTTCGATATCCGACAGGCCGCGGCCGAAGACATAGTAAGTGGCTGCCGCAGCGATCAGCCCGCCAACAACCGACCACGCCAGAAGTGGGCCGAACTGCAGGCCCATCGCGGCCATCGGCATCGACACGTTGGCCTGGGCCATCGCCAGCACCATCGCCAGGGTGGCGGCCAGATGGCGGCTGGAGGCGCCACGCTGGTCCATCATCGCGAGGGTGGCGACCGGGGCGGCGAAGCTGACGAAGTTGATCTGCAGCGCGGCGAAGCCCCCGAGGCCGGTGAGGCCCAGCGGGCGCAGGGCCGGGGCAAGGCGGGCAACCACCCAGTCGAGCACGCCGCGGGCTTCGAGCAGGCGCATCAGCGAGATCATCACGATCATCACCGGCAGCAGGATGAAGAACGAGAGCTCGACCGCCGAACGGCCGGCGCGCAGGATGACGTCGATCAGGAGATCCATGGAGACGGTGGGCTTGGAAGATGGACGGCGGATTATCGTGGCCGCCGGGCCTCCCCACAAGCCGCGGTAAACCCCGTGCCTAGGGCTTGAGCAGCGGCGCCAGCAGGGGCAGCAGCCAGGGCAGGGTGAGCGCGGTGAGGAGTCCGTTGAGGCCCATCGCGAGGGCGGCGAAGGCGCCGGTCTGTTCGCTCAGCTGGAAGGCCCGCGCGGTGCCGATGCCGTGGGAGGCGAGGCCGAGGGCGAAGCCGATGCTGGCTTCGTCCTTCACGCCGAGGCGGCGGAGCAGGCCGTCGGCGAAGATCGCCCCGAAGATGCCGGTGAGGATCACGAAGACCGCGGTGAGCGAGGCCAGCCCGCCCAGGCGTTCGGCGATGCCCATCGCGATGGGGGTGGTGACCGACTTGGGGGCGAGGGAGGCGAGGGTCGGGGCGCTTGCGCCGAGCAGAGCACCGATGGTGTAGGCCGACAGGCCGGCCACCAGGGAGCCGACCACCAGGGCCACGAGGATGGGGCCGCCCATCGCCACCAGGCGCTTAAGCTGGCCGTGGAGCGGTACGGCCAGCGCAACGGTGGCGGGGCCGAGCAGAAAGTGTACGAACTGGGCGCCATCGAAGTAGCGCTGATAGGGTGTGTCGGTGGCGAGCAGCAGCGCCACCAGGATCGCCACCGAAATGAGCACCGGGTTGGCGGCCGGGTGACCGCCGGCCTTGCGGTGCAGGGTGACGGCAATCAGGTAGGCGGCCAGTGTGAGGGTGAGCCACACCAGCGGCTGGGCCGAAAGGTAGACCCAGATCTCGGTCACGCTGTCGGCGTTCATCGGTGGCTTCCCCGGGGGCGATGGGCCAGCCAGTGCAGCGTGAGCCCGGAGGCGATCAGGCCGAGAACGGTGCTGGCGACGAGGGCGATGGCGATCGGCCAGGCTTCGTCCGCCAGGCGCCCCACGTGCAGCATCACCCCGGTGCCGGCCGGGACGAAGAGCAGGGAGAGGTTCTGGAGCAGGCCCCCAGCGGTGTTGCGCAGTTCTGTCGACGGCCCTTCCGGGCGGATGATCAGGTACACGAGCAGCAGGGCCATCCCGATGACCGGGCCGGGGACGGGCAGGTGCAGGGCGACCCGCAGGGCTTCGCCGGCGAGCTGAAAGGCGAGCAGGAGGGCTAGGGCGGCGGTCATGGCGTGCTGGAGGGGGCGGGGCTGACGATGGAGAAGCGAGTGCGGGATGTTCGCAAAGAAAAAAAAGCCGCGCAATGCGCGGCTGTCGGGAGATGGAGCGAGACGGCTTACTGCTTGGCGCTCTTGGCTGCGGCGCTGCGGGCTGCCTGCATGAAGTTATCGAAGCGGTTTTCGGCCACGGCGAACCACTGGATCTGGTCGTCGCGGAATTTCTTCCAGCTGTCGTAGATCTTCTTGAACTTGGGGTTGGTCTTGGCCGTTTCGTCGTAGAGCTCGTGGGCGGCCTTGTAGGCGGCGGCCATCACGTCGTTGGGGAAGGGGCGCAGCTGGGTGCCGGAGCCGATGAGCTGCTTGAGCGCGGTGGGGTTCTTGGCGTCGTAGCGGGCCTGCATTTCGGCGTGGGCGTAGAGGCAGGCGTCCTCGAGGATGGTCTGGTATTCCTTGGGCAGCGCGGCCCACTGCTTCTGGTTCACGTAGAGGGCGATCTGCGGGCCGCCCTCCCAGAAACCCGGGTAGTAGTAGTACTTGGCGACCTTGTTGAAGCCGAGCTTCTGGTCGTCGTAGGGGCCGATCCATTCGGCGGCGTCGATGGTGCCCTTTTCGAGGGCCGGGTAGATGTCGCTACCGGGGATCTGCTGGGGCACCACGCCGAGCTTGGCGAGCACCTGGCCGGCCAGGCCGCCGCAGCGGAACTTGAGGCCCTGCAGGTCGGCCACCGTCTTGACCTCCTTGCGGAACCAGCCGCCCATCTGGGCGCCGGTGTTGCCGCAGGGGATGTTGTAGATGTTGTGTTCCTTGAAGAACTCGCGGAACAGCTCGAGGCCGCCGCCTTCCATCATCCAGGCGGTCTGCTGACGGCTGTTGAGGCCGAAGGGCACCGCGGTTTCGAAGGCGAAGGTGGGGTCCTTGCCGATGAAGTAGTAGGAGCAGGTGTGGCCGCACTCGACGGTGCCATCCTTGACGGCGTCGAACACGCCGGGGCCGGGGACGATTTCGCCGGACGCGAAGACCTGGATCTGGAACTTGCCGCCGGTGGCCGCCGCCACGCGCTTGGCCACCACGTCGGCGCCGCCGTAGATCGTGTCGAGGCTCTTGGGGAAGCTGGAGGCGCAGCGCCACTTGACGGTGGGCAGATCGGCCGCCAGGGCCGGCGCTGCAACGGCGCCCGCGGCTACGCCGGCACCGGCTTTTCTCAGAAATGAACGACGTTCCATATTGTCTCCTTACCCATTTTTATTGAAGGTAGAAAGATTATTTATCAGCCACCCGGTCTTCAATAGTAAGGAAAACCCTATGCTGCGCCGCGCCATGAAAAAAGGCCGCACGGTGCGCGTGCGGCCTTGCGGGCAAGCAGCCGGTCGGCTTACTTCTTGCTGCGGGCGGCGGCCATGCGGGCGGCCTGCATGAAGTTGTCGAAGCGGTTCTCGGCCACGGCAAACCACTGGATCTGGTCGTCACGGAACTTGCGCCACTGTTCGTAGATTTTCTTGAACTTGGGGTTCTTGGCGGCGGTTTCGTCGTAGAGCTCGTGGGAGGCCTTGTAGACCGCTGCCATCACCTCGTTGGGGAAGGGGCGCAGCTGGGCGCCGGCGGCGATCAGCTGCTTGAGGGCGACGGGGTTCTTGGCGTCGTAGCGGGCCTGCATCTCGGCGTGGGCGTAGAGGCAGGCGTCCTCGAGGATGGTCTGGTATTCCTTGGGCAGCGACTGCCACTGCTTGATGTTGATGTACATCGAGATCTGCGGGCCGCCCTCCCAGAAACCCGGGTAGGAGTAGTACTTGGCGACCTTGTTGAAGCCGAGCTTCTGGTCGTCGTAGGGGCCGACCCACTCGGCGGCGTCGATGGTGCCCTTCTCGAGGGCCGGGTAGATGTCGCTGCCGGGGATCTGCTGGGGCACCACGCCGAGCTTGGCGAGGGCCTGACCGGTGAAGCCGCCGACGCGGAACTTGAGGCCCTTGAGGTCTTCGACGGTCTTGATCTCCTTGCGGAACCAGCCGCCCATCTGGGCGCCGGTGTTGCCGCAGGGGATGTTGTGGATGTTGTAGTCCTTGAAGAACTCGCGGAACAGTTCGAGGCCGCCGCCCTCCATCATCCAGGCGGTCTGCTGCCGGCTGTTGAGGCCGAAGGGGATGCAGGTCTCGATGGCGAACGTGGGGTCCTTGCCCACGTAGTAGTACGAGCAGGTGTGGCCACACTCGACGGTGGCGTCCTTCACCGCGTCGAGCACGGCCGGGCCGGGGACGATCTCGCCGGCGGCGAAGACCTGGATCTGGAACTTGCCGCCGGTGGCCGCGGCGACCCGCTTGGCGACCAGGTCGGCCGCACCGTAGAGGGTGTCGAGGCTCTTCGGGAAGCTGGAGGCGCAGCGCCACTTGATGCTCGGGAGGTCGGCGGCGAGGGCCGGGGCTGCGGCCGCGCCGGCTGCTGCGCCGACGGCGGCTTTCTTGAGGAATGAACGTCGTTCCATGGTGTTTCTTCTTTCAGTGTTGCAAGGAGTGAAGCATCGGGCGGGCGCCCGGCCGGCCCGTGCCCCGCGGGGCCGGGCCGGAGTGGGCCGCCTTATTTCTTCGAGCGGCCGGCGACGCGGGTCGCCTGCATGAAGTTGTCGAAACGGTTCTCGGCGACGGCGAACCACTGCAGCTGGTCGTCGCGGAATTTCTTCCAGTTGTCGTAGATCTTCTTGAACTTGGCGTTCTTGGCGGCGAGCTCGTCGTAGAGCTCATGGGCGGCCTTGTAGCCGGCGGCCATCATGTCGTTCGGGAAGGGGCGCAGCTGGGTGCCGGCGCCGATCAGCTGCTTGAGGGCGTGGGGGCTCTTCACGTCGTAGGCAGCCTGCATTTCGGCGTGGGCGAAGAGGCAGGCGTCCTCGAGGATGACCTGGTACTCCTTGGGCAGCTCGGCGAATTTCTTGGCGTTGACGTAGAGCGACAGCTGGGGCCCACCCTCCCACCAGCCCGGGTAGTAGTAGTACTTGGCGACGCGGTTGAAGCCGAGCTTCTGGTCGTCGTAGGGGCCGATCCACTCGGTGGCGTCGATGGTGCCTTTCTCGAGGGCCGGGTAGATGTCGGCGGGCGGGATCTGCTGGGGCACCACGCCGAGCCGGGCGAGCACTTGCCCGGCCAGGCCGCCGACGCGGAACTTGAGGCCCTGCATGTCGGCCAGCGACTTGATTTCCTTGCGGAACCAGCCGCCCATCTGGGCGCCGGTGTTGCCGCAGGGGATGTTGTGGATGTTGTAGTCCTTGAAGAACTCACGCATCAGCTCGAGGCCGCCGCCTTCCATCATCCAGGCCGTCTGCTGGCGGCTGTTGAGGCCGAAGGGCA
>JAEUNU010000286.1 GCA_016789125.1 Zoogloea sp.
TACAGTCTGACGAACATAGCGTCTTGGAACCACCCCTTCCCATCCCGAACAGGACCGTGAAACGAGACCGCGCCGATGATAGTGCACACACGTGCGTGAAAGTAGGTCATCGTCAGACTCTCCATCAAAACCCCCTGCCACACAAATGGCAGGGGGTTTCGCTTTTAAACACCCAAAATACAACACGTGGAAACGCTCTCGCAGCATGCGCTGAGTGACTTCCGGATGATCTGATTTTTACCCAGACCGATGCCTGCAGACATCGGCCTGGGTAAAAATCCATGAATCAGAGTTCGCTGAAGATCTCGTCCTCGGGTAGGCGGGATTTCGGAAGCTTCGCGTTGAAGTCGCCTTCGCTCCGATAACCCAGCGCAACCAGAACGATGCTGGTCAGGCCCTGTTCGGCGAGACCCAGTTCTGAATCGAGGAGGGGCGCATCGAAGCCTTCCATGGGGCAGGCATCGACCTCCAGGCTTCCGGCCCCGAGCAGCAAGGTGCCGAGGGCCAAATAGACTTGCCGTTCGATCCAGTATTGCTCGTCCTTGAGCTCCGCCTGGTGCAGGCCGACATAAAAGCGTCGGCTCTTGTCCTGGGTTGCCTGGGCTTCAGGTGTGGCAAAGCGGCCATCGAGTTGCTCCTGGGCCAGAATTGAGCTCAGGTGTGCGTCATCCAGCGTCTTGCGGGCGCACAGGACAACTACATGCGAGGCATTGCGGACTTTCGGCTCGTTGTAGGCGAAGCCGCCCTGGGTGGCCTTGGCGATGCGGGCCCGACCCTCAGGCGTCGAGGCGATCAGGAAATGCCAGGGCTGGGAGTTCACCGACGAAGGTGCGTTGCGCAGCAGGGTGCGCAGTTTTGCGATCGTTTCCGCCGGAATCTGACGGTTCGGATCGAAAGCCTTGGCGGTGTGACGGGTTTGGGAAACGGCTGCAATATCCATTGGATGTTCCTGCGGTGGTCCGGGGGCGTTGTGCTCAGCTTTCGCCGAGGTCGTAGGAGATGTCTTCGCTGCTCACCATGTCGTAGATCTCGTTTGCGAAATCGTCGTCGTAATCGGTGCTCCAGGTTCCATCCTTGTCGTCGGCGATCAGGGGCTCGGCGCTCATGTCCAGGTAGCGTCCATCGGCGATCTTCAGGATGTCGATGCCGTCGCTGGTTTTCTCGACGCTCCATGTATCGGGGACTTCCATTTCCATCCTGATGGTGACGGTCAGTTTCTTCATGGGGCACTCCAGGGTTGTGATGGGCGAACTCTACCATCGGTGTTGGCGAAGCCCCCAACCGACTGCTATCTTCGGCGAGTTGGTGCGGGCCGGTCGGCGCCCGTCGGAACAGCGGAGGATTCATGTCCGGGGCCTCATCCCTTTTCGAGATTCACGCGGACATCGACATGCGGGTCGCGTCGGTTCGCCGGCATCGCCCCGAATGGCCATGCAGCAAGGGTTGTGACAGTTGTTGCCGCAGGCTGGCCGACGTGCCACGGCTGACCCGCGTGGAATGGGATTTGCTGCGCGAGGGCCTGGCTGCGCTTGCTGCGCCCCGGCTCGAGGAGATCTCCACGAAGATCCGTGCATTGGCCGCCGGTGCCGTCAGGCCGGTGGTGTGTCCGATGCTGGACGAATCCAGTGGTGCCTGCCCGGTGTACGCCCACCGTCCGGTTGCCTGCCGGACCTACGGCTTCTTCGTCGATCGCGACAAGGGCCTGTACTGTCGCGATATCGAGGCGCTCGTCGAGGGTGGCGGGCTCGACGAGGTGGTGTGGGGCAATCATGAGGTGATCGAACGGCGGCTGACGGCCTTCGAGCCGACACGGACGCTGACCGATTGGTTTCTGGCCTGGCAGCTTGACCAGGGGCTTCAGCCCTGACTGTGGCGGGATGCCGGTCTCGCCACGGGGTGCATGGTGAGGCCAGGTGCGCCGATGGCGATCTTCGAAGCCGCGGTGCTCGCGACGAGATCGTTCCGCCTGCTCCTTAGAGCGTGTCCGTAAATAGCCCGGCCTCCGCCTCTTATTCACGGACAAGCTCTTGGGCCCACCAGCTCCCGGGCAGGCAAGCCGGTCTGGCGGCAGCGCTATCGGGCTGCGTCATCTTCAGGCTTGAATTGAAAGCTGTTGTTTTGTACAGTTTGCTTCTGGAAGAAGCCGCTCGATCAGGGGTGCCTCGCGGCGACCCCGGCGCACAGCTGTGCGTAGCTTCCGCCTGATCTTGCCAAGTCCGCACCCAAGCCGGGCTTGTTGCCACTGTGACGCACAACCCATGAACCAGCAGATGAGTTTCGAATTCGCCCTCGATACGGCGGCCCCCGGGCGCGCTGGGCGGGCAGCCCGCAGGCGCAGCGTGTCTTTGCACACCCCTCCCGTGCAACTGCCGTTGCAGCTGGCCCTCGTCTCTGCCGACGGAACGGTGCCGGCTCGCACGTCTGCCCCGCAGCGGCCCCCGGTCTTCCGCACCGAAGCCAGCCCGCCTCGCCTCGGAGATGGCCGGAACTGGAGCGAGGGTGGTTGGTCCGCCTCCATCGTCCGCAATCAGGACGGCGATGCCTGGGTCGTCCAGATGCGCCGGAGCGGCGAATCCGAGCCCGTGCTGCTGGCTCCGTGGGCCACGGAGCGGGATGGCGCCGGGCCCAAGCCCCTCGATCAGCCCGCCTTCAACGCCCTCGTGAAGGCCGCCGCCGACACACTGGAGCGGCAGGCGCGGCAGATGCATGCCAGTCTTCACAAGCGAGTCGCGCTCAACCTGGGCAGCGGCCGCTGGGAGGTCACGCTGGATCTCGTGCCCGACGAATACGACCCCCACGCCCTCCTTTCCGCTGTCGATGACGGTGGCGAGTGCGTGGCCCGCGAGAGGGTCCTGCCGGATTTCAAGCTGACAAGCGCAACGGCCCGGGCGTGGATCGAAGCCGGCTTTCGGCAGGCCGCTGGAGAGCTCTGGTAAGCCGCAGCCCGCCGCGCGGCCATTGGCCGTGGCGGGTGGGGGATGTCGTTTCGTTGATTCGCCCGCCGCATCCGGCGGCGCTGCGCCCCATCTCCAGCCGCTGGCCGGCCCGGTGCAGGCTTGGGTCCGGTGGCTTCTGCGGCCCATTCGGAGACGGCCGCTGTCTGTACGCTGCTTGTGCTGCGATCACCTGCGGGCAGCTCGGCGGTTTCACCGGGCGCCACCGCGTCATCGGCGACGTCGCCTGCCGCATCGAGCGCCCCGCACACGGCGAGGCGCTGAGCATCACCTCCCGCGGCAGACGCGCTATGCTCTGGCGGGGGCGCGCCGCAGGGCCGTCCCCGGACCATTTTTCGAGTCGCTACGCAGCACAAGCACCGCGTTCCCTCGCGGATACAAAGGAGACCCCATGAAACTGTTCCTCAAGCCCGGCGCCTGCTCCCTTTCGCCCCACATCGCCCTGGAAGAAGCCGGCCTCAGCTACGAAACCGAGAACGTCGACCTCGCCACCAAAAAAACCGCCAGCGGCGGCAACTTCTTGGAGGTGAACCCCAAGGGCTACGTCCCGGCCCTGCTGCTCGACTCCGGTGAGCTCCTCACCGAAGGCCCGGCCATCGTCCAGTACATCGCCGACCAGGCGCCCGCCAGAAATCTCGCCCCCGCCAATGGCACCCTGGCCCGCTACCAGCTGCAGAGCTGGCTCAACTTCATCGCCACCGAGATCCACAAGTCGTGCACCGCCTTCTTCCACCCCCTGTCGAAGGATGACTGGAAGACCGCTGCCCGCGCCAACCTCGACCGTCGCCTCGGCATGCTGAACGACCACCTCGCCGAAAAGCCCTACCTGCTCGGCAATGATTTCAGCGTCGCCGACGGCTACCTGTTCACCACCCTCAGCTGGATGAAATACATCGGCATCGACCTTGCCACCCTGCCCAGCCTCGCGGCCTTCCAGGCCCGCGTGGCCGCCCGCCCGGCGGTGCAGAAGGTGCTGAAGGACGAAGGCCTGGCCTGATCCCAGGCTTCGATCACCAGGGCTTTCAAGGCAGCCCTGGGATTTCAGCCGGCGCGCGCAGCGCCGGTTTTCATTTTGGCGCCAGCCTCTCAGGCGTCGGGCAAGGCTGCTGCGTCGGGGATGACGACGGCGAAGAGATCGCCCAGCGCCGCCAGGCTGGCGGCCTGCAGCGTGGCGGCCGGGACCACTTTGCCGTGGGGGTCGGCCAGGTCGCGGGTTGCGGTGGCGCTGGCGACCACGGTGGGTGCGAAGCCCAGGTTGAAGGCGCCGCGCGTCGTCGAATTGACGCACATATGGGTCATGAAGCCGACGAAGACGACGTTCT
>JAEUNU010000287.1 GCA_016789125.1 Zoogloea sp.
TACAGTCTGACGAACATAGCGTCTTGGAACCACCCCTTCCCATCCCGAACAGGACCGTGAAACGAGACCGCGCCGATGATAGTGCACACACGTGCGTGAAAGTAGGTCATCGTCAGACTCACCATCAAAACCCCCTGCCACGCAAATGGCAGGGGGTTTCGCTTTTAAACGAGAAAAATACAACAGCCGCACTGGGCTGTTTCTTCATATCGGATGTATCCGAGGAGGATAGTCGGAGGAGCATTCCGGAGACCGTGCCATCAGGTGCCCCTGCTTTTGGGAGCTCCGTGCTTGGGGTTGGTGAAATCACGCCGTAGCCTGGCGAGTCTGGCGAGGCCTGCTGCCACGCTGGCGTTGAACGTGCCGCTGGGTATTTCCCCTTTTTCGTCGGGAATGCCAGCCGGCAGGCCGGTGAGAAGCTCGAGGGCTTCGTCGACCTCGCTGACGGCCCAGATGTGAAACTGCCCTGCATGGGCGGCATCGACCACCTCCCGCCGAAGCATCAGGTCTGCCACGTTGGCTGAGGGAATCAGCACGCCTTGGCCACCCGTGAGGCCGCGCGCGGCGCAGATATCGAAGAAGCCTTCTATCTTCTCGTTGATCCCGCCGACGGCCTGGACGGTGCCGAACTGATTCACGGAGCCGCTGACGGCGATCGACTGTTGCAGGGGCACGCCAGCAATGGCTGACAGCAGCGCGGCAAGCTCGGCAAGAGAGGCGCTGTCGCCTTCGACACCACCGTAGGATTGCTCGAAAACCAGGCTGGCCCTCAGCGACAGGGGCGTGGTGGCGCCGAAGCGGGAGGCGACGAAGGACGACAGGATCAGCACGCCCTTCGAGTGTATCGGCCCCCCGAGTTTGACTTCGCGCTCGATGTCGATGACTTCACCGTCACCTACCCGGGCGGTTGCGGTGATTCGCACCGGGTGGGCGAAGCTTCCGTCGCCCAACTGGACGACCGCCAGCCCATTGACCTGACCCACATGCACGCCGGCCGTATCGACCAGCAGGGTGCCTCGCAGGATTTCGTCCCGATAGCGTTCGCGCAGGCGTTCATGGCGTTGTCGGTGGGCGGCCAGGGCGGCTTCGACGTGCTCGACCTCGATGCCTGAGGCGAGTGCTGCGGCGGCGAAATGATCGGCCTCGTGAAGCAGATCGTCCAGGGCCTGGGTGCGGGTGCTCAGGCGCTGGGCGTCGCTGGCCAGCCGCGAGGCGTGCTCGATGATCCGAGCCACCGCGGCAGCGGACAGGGGGCGGAGTTTGTCGCGCCGGGCCAGCGTGGAGATCAGGCGGGCGTAGTGGATGGTGTTCTCGGCCGAGCGGGGAATCTCGCTCTCCATGTCGGCGTTGATCTTGAAGAGGGCCGAGAATTCAGCGTCGTACTGGCTGAGCAGGTAGTAGACAAGGCGTTCGCCGATCAGCACCACCTTCAGCTCCAGCGGCATCGGCTCGGGCTCAAGCTGTACGGTGCTGCTCAGGCCGATCAGATCCGAGAGGGATTCGATCCGCACTTGACCCGCCCGCAGACAGCGCTTGAGCCCTTCCCAGGCGTAGGGTTGTGAGAGCACCTTGATCGCATCGAGGACGAGGAAGCCGCCGTTGGCCCGGTGCAGTGCGCCGGCGCGGATCAGCGTGAAGTTGCTCATCAAGGTGCCCATGTGCACCACGTGCTCGATGCGCCCGACGAGGTTCTGCAGGGTCGGGTGATCCTCATGGACGACCGGCCGGCCGCCGTCGGCCGGGTTCTCGACGAGGAGATTGACCAGGTAGCGCTGCACCGCGATCGACCCGGAGTAGGTGGTGGTCTCGTTGTCGTCCTCGCTGCGGGAGCTCTCGCGCAGGGATTCACCGCTTTCGGTGATGTCCTGCAGGACGGCGTCGAGGTAGGCGCTGATTTCCGGCAGGTCGTCGTAGCGGGGCTTGAGGTCGTCTACAAGGTGGGTGACGGTGGCGCGGAGGGCTTCGCTGCCGGCCTCTTTGATGCGGTTCTGCATCTCGCGGCGCCAGCGCGGGAAGTCGTTCATCAGCTTGTGCAGGTGCTCGTGCATGGCCTTGATGTGCCCGGTGAGCGCCTGCTGGCGTTCTTCGGGGAGCTGTTCGAACTCCTCCTGGGACATGGTGGCCTCGGCGTTCTTCATCGGCACGAAGGCGAAGCCGTGGGGCGTGCGCAGGAAGGCAACCTCGAGCTCGGCCGCGGCGTGGCCGAGCTCGTGGAGGGCGGCCTCTTCGCGATGCTTTTCTTCCTCCTGCATGGCGTCGATGCGGCTGCGGTATTCGTCGCTCTCGAAGACCGCCGAGATGGCGGGGATCAGCTCTTCGACAAAATGCTGCATGTCGTCCCGCAGCTGCGCGCCCCGTCCGCCAGGGAGGTGTAGCAGGTGGGGGCGGGTCGGGTTTCGGAAGTCATTCACGTAGCACCAGTCGGCAGGCGGTGGGCCGTGCCTGCGCTCGGCTTCGAGCAGCTGGTGGATGATCGCGTGGCGACCGCTGCCACTCTCGCCCAGCACGAACAGGTTGTAGCCCTCGTGGGGGATGTCCAGCCCCAGGTGCATCGCGCCGATTGCGCGGGGGTGGATCTGTGCGGCATCCAGATCCGGAAGCTCGTCGGTGCTGGTGAAACCGAGGGTGCCGGGGTCGCAGGCGGCGTAGAGTTGCTCTGGCAGCAGCGGGATGGGCATGGCGCGGGCTCGCTTTCTTGTCTGGCACAAGCATAAACCCATCGTCAATCGCCTACGATGCCATTTGGCGATCGGCGCCCACGCCGCTGCGTCCGGCGTTTCAGGCCGGGTCTTCCTCCGCCTCGCGCTCTTCCAGCTGCAGGGCCCACATCTGGGCGTAGGCGCCGCTCCGGGCGAGCAACTCGGCGTGCTTGCCGCGTTCGATGATGCGGCCCTGGTCGAGCACGATGATCTCGTCGGCGTTCATCACCGTCGACAACCGGTGGGCGATGACCAGCGTGGTGCGGCCGCGGGCGGCGGCGTCGAGCTGGGCCTGGATGGCCTTTTCGGTGCGTGAGTCGAGGGCCGAGGTGGCTTCGTCGAAGATCAGGATGTCGGGGTTCTTGAGCAGGGTGCGGGCGATCGCCACGCGCTGCTTCTCGCCTCCCGAGAGCTTGAGGCCGCGTTCGCCGACGCGGGTCTCCCAGCCGTCGGGCAGCCGCGCGATGAAGTCTTCGAGCTGGTCGGCGCGGGCGGCGGCCTCGACCTCCGCGCGGCTGGCCTCGGGCCGGCCATACTGGATGTTGTAGAACAGCGTGTCGTTGAACAGCACGGTGTCTTGCGGGACGATGCCGATCGCCGCGCGCAGGCTGTCCTGGCTGAGCTCGCGGATGTCGTGGCCATTCACCCGCACTGCGCCGGCCTGCACGTCGTAGAAGCGGAACAGCAGCCGCGCGAGGGTGGATTTGCCGGAGCCCGAATGGCCGACCACCGCCACCGTGGCGCCCGCCGGAATGGTGAAGTCCACGTCGTGGAGGATGGGCCGGCTCGGGTCGTAGGCGAAGCCCACGTGCTCGAAGCGCACCTCGGCCCGGCCCCGCTCGAGCTGCCCGGCGTTGCTGCTGTCGGCGACCTCCCGGTGGGTGCCCATCAGGCCGAACATGCGCTCGATGTCGGTGAGGGACTGGCGGATCTCCCGGTACAAAACGCCGAGGAAGTTGAGGGGCACGTAGAGCTGGATCAGGAAGGCGTTGACCAGCACCAGGTCGCCGAGGGTCATGCGCTCTTCGGCCACGCCCGCCGCGGCGCGCCACATCATCGCGGTGACGCCTACCGCGATGATCGCCGCCTGGCCCATGTTGAGATACGAGAGGGACTTCTGGTTGGTGATCTGGGCCGCGGTCCACTTTTTGAGCTCGGTGTCGTAACGGCGGGTTTCGAAGTCTTCGTTGTTGAAGTACTTCACCGTTTCGTAGTTGATCAGGCTGTCGATGGCGCGGGCGTTGGCGGCGGAATCCAGCTCGTTGGCCTGGCGGCGCAGCGCGGTGCGCCAGTTGGTGACCTTGAAGGTGAAGGTTATGTAAAGGCTCAGCGTGACGAGGGTGATGATCGCGAAGCTCGGCTCGTACTTCACCAGCAGGATGCCGACCACCAGGCTGATTTCCACCAGCGTGGGCAGGATCGAGTAAAGCGTGTAGCTGATCAGCGAGCCGATCGAGCGGGTGCCGCGTTCGATGTCGCGGGTCAGGCCGCCGGTCTGGCGCTCCAGGTGGAAGCGCAGCGACAGGGCGTGCAGGTGGCGGAATACCTGCAGCGAGATCTCTCGCACCGCCTGCTGGGTGACCCGCGCAAAGACGATCTCGCGTAGCTCGGTGAACATCGAGGTCGAAAACCGCAGTGCCCCGTAGCTGGCCAGCAACGCGGCCGGCACGACGATGACCGCCTGGTCGCGGGAGATGTCGAGCCCGTCCACGATCTGCTTGAAGATCAGCGGCACCGTGACGTTGGCGAACTTGGCGGAGATGAGGCAGCCGAGGGCGAACATCACTCGCCACTTCCAGGCCCACAGGTAGGGCAGCAGCTTCTTGATGGTCTCCCAGTCGTGGCGTTCGCCGCTGGCGGGAGTGGGAGGAGGACCGGAGGGGGAGCGTCGCATCGTGGTAACGGAGGGTTGAGGCCAGGCGCGGGCCCGGCGGGAAGGCTCGATTATGGGGCCGTGGCGTGCTCGATGCCCGGATGCCGGGTGGCGTTCAGTCGTCCACCGCCAGCCGCAGCGCCAGCCCGATGAACAGCACACCGCAAAGGCGGTCGAGCCACGGCCCGAGGCGGGGCTTCTGCGCCAGCAGGCCGCCGACGCTGCCGGCTGCCAGGGCCATGCCGCCGAAGATCAGGACGGTCTGGGCGATGAAGACGAGGCCGAGGGTGAGCATCTGCAGCGTCAAGCTGCCCCGCGCCGGGTCGGAGAACTGGGGCAGGAAAGCCAGGAAGAACAGCGCCACCTTGGGGTTCAGGGCATTGGCGACGAAGCCGCGGGCGAGGTCGCGCTGCCACGGGCGCTTCGGCATGCCGCTGGCCGGCGCCAGGGTGCCGCCGCTCCGCAGGGCCAGGATGCCCAGCCACAGCAGCCAGGCCGCGCCAGCCAGCTTGATGCCCAGGAACAGGATGGGCGAGGTGCGCACCGCCGCCGCGATGCCGAGGGTTGCCCAGGCGATGTGGGTGATGCAGCCGGCCGCGCAGCCCATGCCGAAAGCCAGGCCGGCACGGCGGCCGTGGGCCAGGCTCTGGCCGATGACCATCAGGTTGTCGGGCCCGGGCGCCAGGGTGACCAGGACGGAGATTCCGAGGAAGGCGAGGAGCGTGTCGAGACTGGGCATGGCGCCGGATTCTGGGCGGCCGCGGCGGGGGAGTCAATCGCCCGGCCGGGCGGGTTTGCCAAGGGCGCATGGCCAGCCGGGCCGGATTGGGGAACAATGCGGGCTTTCCAAGCCAAGCCGGGGGGCGCGTCCGCGCTCCTCCTCGCCACTATCCTGCCATGCCGACCATCGAAATCGTCTCCGACGTCGTGTGCCCCTGGTGCTTCATCGGCCTGCGCCGCCTGTCGGCCGCCATCGACATCGTCCGCCGGGACGTGCCGGGTTTCTCCTGCCGCAAACGCTGGCTGCCTTTCTTCCTCAACCCGGATACGCCCCCCGAGGGCGAGCCCTACCTGCCTTTTCTCGTCGCCAAGTTCGGTGGCCGCGAGCGGGTCGAGGCCATCTTCGAGCGCATCCGCGAGGCCGGCCGGGCCCATGGCCTGGAGTATGCCTTCGAGAAGATCCAGGTGCGCGCCAATACGCTGGATGCCCATCGGCTGGTGTATTGGGCGCAGCAGCAGGGGGACGCAGAAAGCTTGGTCGAGGGTTTGTTCGTTGCCCAGTTTCAGCGCGGCGAGAACGTAGGCGACCGCGCCGTGCTGGGGCGTGTTGCCGCCGAAGCCGGCTACGATGCCGCCGCTGCGGCCGCCTGGCTGGCTTCGGACCAGGGCCGCGAGACCGTGCTGGCCGAGGAGCGGGCGGTGCGGGCCCTGGGCGTGACCTCGGTGCCCACCTTCATCGTCGACCGGCGCCACGCCGTGGTGGGGGCTGAAGACCCGGCCGTGCTGGCCGAAGCCATCCGGCAGAGTCTGCGCTCATGAACATCACTCCCTTCCAGGCCCTGGCCTGCCCGCTGGATGGCGGCCCGCTGCAACGCCAGGGGGCGAGCTGGCGCTGTGCCGCCGGCCACTGCTTCGACATCGCCGCCCAGGGTTACGCCAACCTGCTGCCCGTCCAGCAGAAACGCTCCCGGGATCCGGGAGACAGCAAGGAGATGGTGGCAGCCCGACGGCGCTATCTGAACGCAGGCTTCTACCAGCCGATTGCCGCTCTGGTGAGCCGCGCGGTGCTGGCCGACCTGCCCGCGGGCCGGGCTGCTGCCTGCCTGGACGCCGGTTGTGGCGAAGGCTATTACCTGCGTGAGTTGGCTGCCGCGGCCGGTGCCGGGCAGCGCCTGGCCCTGCTCGGCCTGGACATCTCGAAATGGGCGGTGCTGTCGGCGGCGAAGCAGGACAGGCGGCCCAACTGGGTGGTGGGCAGCAACGCCAACCTGCCGGTACTGCCTGCCACGCTGGACAGGGTGCTGTGCATGTTCGGCTTTCCGGTGTATGCGGAGTTCGCCCGGGTGCTAAGGCCGGGTGGCGAGCTGCTGCAGGTGGATGCTGGGCCGGACCACCTGCGCGAGCTGCGCGAGATCATCTACCCGACGCTCAAGCCCGAGCGGGCTGCCGAGCCGTCGACGCCGGCGGGCTTCTGCGCGATGCCGGATGAAAGCCTTCGCTACACCGTGAGCCTCGAGGGGGCAGAGCTGATTGGCGACCTGCTGACGATGACGCCCCACCTTTACCGTGCCAGCGCCGAGGGCCGTGCGAAGGCTGCGGCGCTGACAGCCTTGTCGCTTACCGTGGATGTGCGCCTGACGCGTTTCCGGCGCGAGGCTTGGTGACGGGGCTGCGGCCAGGCAAGCACACACGGCCTGCGGCGAGTACTCCGAACCCTGCACATGCCGGTTTAAGCTGCTTTGCCGAGTTCTCGATGGGCGGCGGAGCCATTTCTTGTGCCCTGCAAGGAAAGGTTCCACGAGGGCGGCTGCCCTCGGCGGCCCCTGGCCTGGCGCCCGTGTGTGTGTCATTCCCACATCGCCCGCATCCGGGCAGCCAGGTCGATGGCGTTATGGCGGGCAGCCGGATCGGGCGTGATGGCCGGTGTGAGTGGCTCGGCGGGAGGCCAGCTCAGCTGGTCGAAATGCCCGAGCAGGCGGCTGGGGATGAAGCGGGTCCGGTTTGCATAGACGTGGCGGTCGCCGGTGGCGGCCTGGCCCGTGACGTAGAAGCGCTGGGGCACGAGCAGGTCGAGGTGATCTTTGGCGCGGGTCATCGCCACGTAGAGCAGGCGCATTTCTTCTTCGATTTCGTGCTCGCTGCCGGTGGCCAGGTCGGAGGGCAGGCAGCCGTCCACGGTGTTGAGCAGCGACACCGCCGACCACTCGCGGCCCTTGGCCGAATGGATGGTGGATAGCACGAGGTAGTCCTCGTCGAGGAGCGGGGTGCCGGATTCGTCGCTGGTGGCGTCGGGTGGGTCGAGGGTGAGTTCGGTAAGGAAGCGTTCGAGGCTCGGGTAGGTGGCGGCGATGCGGGCCAGTTGCTGGATGTCGGCCTGCCGCACCGGGGCGTCGTCGAAGAGGCGTTCGAGCTCGCCCTCGTACCATTGGGCGAGCTGTTCGATCGGGGCTGGCCAGGCAGTGCTGGCGCGCAGGGCCTCGACCAGCGTGGCAAAGGCCAGCCAGGCCTTGCGGGCGCCGTCGGGCACGGGCTGCTCGGCGAGCAGCCGGCAGCCGGGCGGCGCGGCCTGCAGGTTGTCGAGGATGCGGCCGGCGGTCTTGGGGCCGAGGCCGGGCAGCAGCTGGATGGCGCGGAAGCCGGACAGGCGGTCGCGGGGGTTTTGGGTCCAGCGCAGCACGGCCAGAATGTCCTTGACGTGGGCCGCCTCGAGAAACTTGAGTCCGCCGAACTTCACGAAGGGGATGTTGCGCCGGGTCAGCTCGATCTCGAGGCGCACGCTGTGCTGGGCGGCACGGAACAGCACCGCCTGGGCCTTGAGCCGGAGCCCGGCCTCACGGCGGGCCAGCACCTGATCGACCACCCAGGCGGCCTGGTCGGACTCGTCGCGCAGGGACACGAGCCGGGGCTTTTCACCGGAGATCCGCTCGCTCCAGAGATCCTTGCTGAAGCGCTCCTTCGCCTGGGCGATCACGGCGTTGGCGGCGGCCAGGATGGGCTGGGTGGAGCGGTAGTTGCGGTCGAGGGTGATGCGTCGGGCCGGCGTGTCGAACTGGCCGGGAAAATCGAGGATGTTGCGCACCGTGGCGCCCCGGAAGCTGTAGATGGACTGGGCGTCGTCGCCGACCACGGTGAGGCCGTGCCCGTCGGGGCGCATGGCCCGCAGCAGCCCGGCCTGCAGGCGGTTGGTGTCCTGGAACTCATCGACCAGGATGTGGCTGAAGCGCGCGCCAAGCTCGCGTGCAAGATCGGGTTCGGCGACCATCTGGGCCCAGTAGAGGAGCAGGTCGTCGTAGTCGAGCACCTGCTGGGCCTGCTTGGCCTGGACGTAGGCGAGGAAGAGGTCGCGCAGCTCTGCGCTCCAGCCGGCGCACCAGGGGAAGCTGGTTTGCAGGACGTCGGTGAGGGAGGCCTGGGTGTTGACCGCTGCCGAATAGATGGCGAGGCAGGTGCCCTTGAGGGGGAAGCGCTTGCCCTTGGCCGACAGCCCGAGCTCGTGGCGGACGAGGTTCATGAGATCGCCGGAGTCTTCGCGGTCGTGGATCGTGAAGGCCGGGTCGAGGCCGATGCGACCGGCGAACTCGCGGAGCAGGCGTGCGCCCACGCTGTGGAAGGTGCCAGCCCACGGGAAGCCGCCCTGGGCCAGGCGGGCGTGGCGGGGAGAGACCTTGGCGGCGATGCGCTGGACGCGACGGGTCATCTCGTCGGCGGCCCGGCGCGAGAAGGTGAGCAGCAGGATCTGGCCGGGGTCGGCCCCCTGGGCGAGGAGATGGGCGACCCGGTGGGCGAGGGTGTTGGTCTTGCCCGAGCCGGCGCCGGCAATCACCAGCAGTGGGCCGGCGTCGGCGTGGGGGCCGCTGCCATGCAGCGCGGCGTCGCGCTGGGCGGTGTTGAGGCCGGTGAGGTAGTCGGGCAGGGCGGCGGCTGCTAGGGGCGGGGAGAGGTCGTTCATGCTGCGTACTCCCTGGCCTTTGGTGCGCCGTTTGCGGGCAGGGGTTCGGCCACGGCGAGGCCCGCGGCGAGGGCCACCAGCACGGCTTCGTCGCAGACGGGGCAGATGCGATAGTAGGCCCGCTCGCTGGAGGCGAGCTCCATGGCGGCCGGGTCGATCGGGCTATGGCAATGGGGGCAGATGAAGCGTGTGGGCATGATGAGATCCTCGTTAACTGTAATCATATACAGTCGTTCGAAAATCTCAAGGCCGCTGTGCTGCTACCCAGGCGGCCCGGGGCTACGTGGTGGACTGGCAAGCAAAGACCCGGAAAGCCATGGTGGCGCTTCCGGGTCTTGCCTGTTGCCGCCTCTTGCCCTGATCTAACCTGACAGGCCCCGAGGCATGGGCCCGCCGTCGATGAATTCGTAAGCAGCGCCGGCCGGATTCGAACCCACCCCTACGCTTTGTTCAAGAAGGATTTACGCTCGACGAGAAACCGACATTGACGTTTCATCCGACAGACTCGTGTACCTAAACAGCAGGAAACCGTAGAACGCGTTTTACTCGGACAACTTGAGCTTACCGTTTTGCTACCCACCATTCCTCACATGTCGACTCAATACCAAGAGAGCGCTGCTGACTTCAGTCTAGTTCGCGAGTCGCCCAAGTCAAACCCCTTGTGATGCCCTTCACGGCCGGTTGAGGCGCAGCTCGACCGGCGCGCGTGCGGGCACCACGACGCTGTGGTTGGCCGACGCGCCGAGGGCGAGGTTTTCGGCGATCGTCCACATCACGCCGTTCTGGGCCGGGTAGGGGAAGCGCGGCTGGAACAGGATGCCAGTGGTGAAATCCTCGAGGTAGTTGCGCTGGATGGCGGCCATCCGGCCGATGTGGCCAAACACCCGGATGCCGTCGATCGCAACCTTCGGCGCATTCGACAGGCGCTGCAGCTTGATCCGGTTGGCCTCGACGACGAGGCTCGTGCAATTGCCCACGAAGATGCCGTGGCGCTCGTCGCCCGAGGTTTCCTGGGCCAGGGTGATCTCGATGCGGTTGCCGCTCACCTGCACCGTGCCCGCCACGTCGGTGCGGCTGGCGGCGGTGTCGCCGGGGCGCACCTTGTGGCTCACGCCGATGTGGATCCCTTGCAGTGCGTCCTCCACCGTGTTGTCGCGCACGCGCACCTCCTCGGCCACCTGCCCGCCCACCACGATGCCCTGGAAGAGCACCGCAGCGTTCTCGCGGATCACCGCGTCGAACCACGTCGAGAAGCCGCCGCTGCGCACCGACGGTGTGGCGATCATCAGGTCCACGGCCTTGTGCATGGCGGCCAGCAGTGCCTGGCCGGTGGTGGCTGCGGCGGGCGGGTGGGCGGCAAGGTGTTCGGACCAGCTCTTCTTGAGGTCGGGGTGGGTCCTGAATTGCACGGCCCGGTTGCCCGCCTTGACCGTGGTGTTGGTGACGCCGCCCGCGGGTGGCCTGACGTCGCCGAGGGTGGCGTTGGCGATGAGGCCGGCGGCCACCCGGTCGCGGTAGTGGCGGTCCTTGACCAGCTCGGCAAAACCCAGCGCCTTGCCTGCCCGGGGGGCTGCGTGGATGCGGTTGTCGAGCACCGTCGTGCGGACGCAGTTCACCACCAGCAGGCCGACCTGGCGATGGCCGGCCTCCAGGTCGCAGCCGCTCACGCGCAGCGTGGGCTGGTGGAGCTTCGCTTTCGACGGGCGCACCGTGTGGCGCACGCTGATGCAGGCGGCGGCCCGCCGCGGGCCGCCGGCGCAGATGGCCCGGCTGTCGCTGACCTCCACGTGGGTGCAGTCCTCGAAGTCGAGGGTACCGTTGATCCGGTTGCTCACCGCGAGGCTGCCGCTTTCGGCTTCGATGTCGCGCACGCTCACCGCCGGGCAGCTGGCAAAGCGCAGCGCCGACTCGGCCCCCGCGGCTACCAGCCGGGTGCCCCGCCCGGCGCCGCTGAGCTTGACCCGGCCCTTGCCCGCCACCACCAGCGGCGCCGCCAGCACGTAGGTGCCGGGCTTGAGGCAGATCGACACGTCGGCCCCGGCGGGCAGGCCGTCGATGATGGCCTGCAGGTTCTGCCCCGGGCTCACCACCAGGGTGCAGCCGGGCAGCCGGCAGAAGGCGTCGAGGGCCTCCTTCACCGTGTGCACGTTGGCAAAGCCCAGGCCACAGGCGGCGTCGGGGGTGTAGCTCACGTCGCTGGCGGCGATTGCTGTGAGGGGTGGAAACTGCGTGCGGCAGTCGCGTACCGTGGTGATCAGGCCGCTGCCGTCGGTGCTCACCAGGGCCAGCCGGGCGTGATGCAGCCGCGGGCCGAGGGGTGGCACAGCGTCTGGCGCCGCGCCCGGTACGAAGGGTGGCCACTCGACGTCGCCGGTGGTGCTGCGGGCCGGGATCAGCCAGTAGTCGCCTACCCGGTAGCTGCCGGCCGGGAAGCTCACCTGCACGCCGTTCTCGAGGTCGATCCAGCCGCTGCCGGTAGCGACGGCCGCCGCGCCCTGGTCCCAGCGGCGCAGGCGCAGCCCGCTGTGGCCGACCCAGGCGGCGGTGGAGCCGGAGAGCGTGATCTTGTTCAGGGCAGGATTGATGTCGGTGATCTGCAGCAGTGGCGCCGGGCTGCGCTCGACCTCGCTGGCGTGGCTGACGATCTCCACCCACTGGCCCGGGGCGAAGCCGAGTTCGGCGTCCTTGCCCAGGTCGGCCACGATGATCTCGGTGCCGCCGATGGAGCTGGGGTCGATGCGCGTCTCGACGGTCGCGTTGTCCCGCGACCACTTGAAGGTGGCCGTGCCGGGGCCGCCGCCGGCCTGGATCTCGACCCGGTAGAGCTGGTTCTCGAGGCGCGTGTAGCCGGCCCCCGGGGCCAGCAGGCAGGGGCTGGTGGCGGGGTCGGGCGGGCTGCTGCGGGCCTTGAGGGTGCCGCTGGATGGGGCGCTGAGGCCCGCCCATTCGGGGATCGGCGCCGTGCAGTCGGCCGGGCTGGCGGCCAGTGGGGCGAGGCGCACCTGCCACACCACGCGCCGGCGCAGGGCCGTGTCGGGCCCGCCGAGAGCGACCTCGCGGATGTGCGGGTCGCTCAGGTGGGTGACTTCGTCCTCCCAGGCGGTGAGATAGGCCAGGTAGGTCCGGCTGGCCGCCAGCACCAAGGGCGCGGCGGCCGGGTGGTCGGGCTGGGTGGTGTATAGCAGGCCCGTGGTGTCCTGCTCGCACAGCAGGCCGTCGAGGTAGTAGCGGCCGGCGCCGATGCTCAGGTTGCGGTTGTCGGCCGTCTTGCCGATCTTGAAGCCGTCGCCCTTGGGCGTGCCGGTGGCGCCGATCACGTCGGCGGCGGTGGCCTGGGCCCGATGGGCGGCGATCGCCAGCTGCTCGTTCCAGTCGGCGTCGAGCTGGACGCGGCCCTGCTGCATCAGCACGCCGCTGTAATGCCGGCGGGGGTCGAAGGTGTTGCGGCTGTAGTCGCCCGGCATGGTGGGCCTCCTTGTCAGTGTTCGAGCAGCACGCCGGCCGTCAGGCCGAGGCGCAGGAATTCGTCGAGGCGTGCCCGCAGGGCGGTGAGGCGCTGGGGCAGGTACATGGCGTGGAAGGCGCCGATCTCGCCGCCGTCGTCGGCCCCTTCGCGGATCTCCCGGGCGGTGTGCGGGGCGAGCTGGCCGTAGGCGGCGTCGCCGTAGGCAAGGGACGTGAACACCGGCTTGACCCGCAGCGTGTCGGCGGTGCTGGCCGGCTGGCAGCGGTAGGGCCGCGGCAGCACCGTGCCCGGCGGCAGGTGGCAGAAGCGCACGCAGCCGGTGTCGGTGCGGGCGGCCTGCACCGGCGCGGCGCCGGGGGCCAGCGCGGCGGCGTGGAACAGGGTGTTGGAAGCGAGGCGCATCTCGGCGGTGTTCACCCGGCCGACGAGGGTGCTGGCTTCGACGTGTAGCGGTGCGCCGGCCCCGCCGCCGATCCCGCCGAAGGCCAGCCCGGCGGGGGCGAGGGCGTCCACGATGCTGCCGCTGATGCGCGCCAGGCTGCATTCATTGTCGGCCTGCACGGCGCCGCAGATGCCGTGCTCGATCGAGAGCTCCAGCCCCGGCACGTCGGCCACCAGCCGGGCCCGGGCGGCCTGGGCCGGGATGCCCGCCATCGCTGGCGTGGCGCCGGGCACCAGGGTGCAGTGGCGCAGGGCGAGGCTGTGCAGGCGATTGGCGTTCCCATCGACGGGGTCGTTGCGGGGCGCGTGGAGGGCGCCGCCGGCGACCAGCAGCCCTTCCAGCGCGAAGGCCGAGGCCTCGCCGCCGTGGACGACCAGCTCGCCGCCCAGCACCAGCACCGGTCGTCGCCCGGGCGCGGCGCGCAGGGTGAGGGCCTGCCCGGCGGCCACATGCACCGCGAGGCTGGCCGCGGGGTAATAGGCGTTGTCGCTCAGCTCGACCACCCCGCCGATGGCGCCGACGGCGCTGAGCGCGGCCTGCAGCGAGGCGCCGGCGGGCACGCGGATGGGCTCGCCCTGGGCGGCTGCGCGGGGGTATTCGCCGCCGCCCATCGCCAGGCCGAAGGCGCGCTGGCAGCTCACCTCGACGCTCGAAGGGGCGGGCTCGCCGCTGGGGAAGGCGATGCGCCCGAGCTCCGGGTCGATGGCCACGGCGCCGCTCACCGGGCAGTGGGCCCAGCCGGTCACGCT
>JAEUNU010000292.1 GCA_016789125.1 Zoogloea sp.
GCCGTGCCGGCCAGCGCCCCGGCGGCCCCCGGCGCGAGGATCAAGCGGGTGCCATCCACCGCCTGGGCCAGATACTTCGCCAGCGGCAGGATGGGCGCCACCTGGGGCACCCGGTTGCGCCCCGACTGCTCGCAGGCCGCCACCGCGATCTGCTGCCAGTGGGCCACCCGCTTGTCGGCCCGGTCACCGGCGAGCTTGAGCACCGAGCGCTCGGCCGCCACCGGCTGAATCGCCACCGCGCCCAGCTCGACCGCCTTCTGGACGACCCAGTCCATCTTGTCGCCGCTCGCCAGCGCCTGCACCAGCGTGATCTGCAGCGGCGACTCGCAATCGGTCGCGAGCCGGGGGCCCAGCCGCGCCACGGGCTGCTTGCCCAGCGCCAGCAGGGTCGCCGCGCACTCGCCACCCCGGCCGTCGAAGAGCGTCACCACATCGCCCACCGCGAGCCGCAGCACACGCTCGGCATGGTGGGCGACCGGCCCCGGCAGGGGCATGTCGGAATCGGGCAGGAGCCCATCGGGGCAGAAGAAGCGCGGATTCATCATGCTATTATCCGCAAATTCCGCGCGCCTCAACGGGATGGAAACGAAGATATGGTCAGTCTCACCACGCCCCTGTGCGATTTCGGCTGGTCTGCGCCGGATTTCACCCTGCCGGGCGTCGACGGCAAGCTCCACTCCCTCGCCACCTGCCGCGGCCCCCGGGGCCTGCTGGTGATGTTCATCTGCAACCATTGCCCTTACGTGAAGGCCGTGCTGCCGCGCATCCTGCGCGACTGTCGCGAGCTTTCCGGGCTGGGCATCGGCGCGGTGGCGATCATGTCCAACGACCCCACCGACTACCCCGAGGACTCGTTCGACAACATGCGGCGCATCGCCACCGAAATGGATTTCCCCTTCCCCTACCTGCTCGACGCGAGCCAGGCCGTCGCCCGGGCCTACGGGGCGGTGTGCACGCCCGACTTCTTCGGCTTCGATGCCGGGCTCGGGCTGCAGTACCGCGGCCGCCTCGACGCCTCCGGCAAGGCCCCGGCCCCCGCCGACGCCCGCCGCGAGCTCTTCGAGGCGATGTGCCAGGTCGCCACCAGCGGCCACGGCCCGGCGGCCCAGACAGCCGGCATCGGCTGCTCGATCAAGTGGAGGGAGGCGCCATGAGCAGCGCCCAACGCCTGGAGCAAGCCCGTAGCCTCACCCAGCTCGTGCGCCAGATGGCCCGCGAGATCATCCTGCCCCGCTACCTGCGCGCCGCCCGCGAGCGCAAGGCCGACGGCAGCGTGCTCACCGAAGCCGACCTGGCCTCCCAGGCCGCCCTCGTCGAACGCCTGCCCGGCCTCATCAAGGCCCCGGTGCTGGGCGAAGAGATGAGCGCCGAGGAGCAGGGCCGGGTGTGGCACCAGGGCCTCCATGGCCTGTGGGTCATCGACCCCATCGACGGCACCACCAACTTCGCCAACGGCATCCCCTTCTTCGGCGTCGCGGTGGCCTACCTGGTCGAACACAAGACCCAGCTCGGGGTGGTTTACAACCCCGTCACCGACGAAGCCTTCTACGCCGGCCGCGGTGCCGGTGCCTGGCTCAACGACGTGCCGCTGCCCCTGCGCAACCCGACCACCACGCTCCGTGATGCCGTCGCCGGCGTCGATTTCAAGCGTATCAGCCACCACCTGGGCGACGAGCTCGCGGTGCGCCCGCCCTATTATTCCCAGCGCAACTTCGGCTCCAGCGCCCTCGAGTGGTGCTACGTGGCCGCCGGCCGCCTCGACGTCTACATCCACGGCGGGCAGATGCTGTGGGACTACGCCGCCGGCCGGCTGATCCTCGAAGAAGCGGGCGGCAGCTACAGCAGCCTGGGCGGCACGCCCCTCACCGCCGGGCCGGCCATCAAGCGCTCGGTGATCGCCGCCGCCAGCCCCGCCCTCTTCGAGCAGTGGCGCACCTGGCTGCACGCCCACGCCTGAGCGGGCCCGGCCCCACTTTCGGAACCCCCATGTCGATCAAGCACCCCATCATCGTGGTGACCGGCTCCTCCGGGGCGGGCACTACCACGGTGAAGCACACCTTCGAAGGCATCTTCTGGCGCGAGAAGGTCAACGCCGCCATCGTCGAAGGCGACAGCTTCCACCGCTATACTCGGGACGAGATCCGCAAGCTCATCACCGAGGCCGAAGCCCAGGGCAAGCGCGGCATCAGCCACTTCGGCCCCGAGGCCAACCTCTTCGAAGACCTGGAAAACCTCTTCCGCACCTACGGCGAGTCGGGCACCGGCAAACGCCGCTTCTACCTGCACGGCGCCGAGGAAGCCGCCCGGCGCGGCCTCCAGGTGGGCAGCTTCACGCCCTGGGAAGACATCCCGCCCGACACCGACTGCCTCTTCTACGAAGGCCTCCACGGCGCGGTGATCACCGACACCGTCAACACCTGCCAGCACGCCGACGTTCTGATCGGCGTGGCGCCCACCACCAACCTCGAATGGATCCAGAAGATCCACCGCGACACCCGCACCCGCGGCTACTCCCTCGAGGCCGTCCAGGAGACCATCCTGCGCCGCATGCACGACTACGTGCATTACATCGTCCCGCAGTTCTCGCGCACCGACATCAACTTCCAGCGCGTGCCGATGGTGGACACCTCCAACCCCTTCGTGGCCCGCGACATCCCCACCGCCGACGAGTCCAAGGTGATCATCCGCTTCCGAAACCCGCGGGGGGTCGACTTCCCCTATCTGCTGCGGATGATCCACGAGAGCTTCATGTCCCGCGCCAACACCATCGTGGTGCCCGGCGGCAAGCTCGACCTGGCGATGCAGCTGATCCTCACCCCGCTCATCTGGAAGCTCATGAAGCGCCGCCGCCAGTGGGTGTGAGCCCACTGCCGAAGCCTGCACCACCGGCGCCGTGCGCCTATGATTGAAGCACCAGCCGGGCCCTGAACCGCCACCCCGCGGCAGGCGCCTGCGCCAAGGGTTCAGCCATGCGCCCCGACGGCCCGTCCATCGCCAGCCAGCCCCCCGAAGCCGCCCTCGCCGCCCTCCGCAGCCAGGCCGCCGGCCTCGCCCCGGATGAAGTGCAGCGTCGCCTGCAGGCCTTCGGGCCGAACCGCGTCGAGACCCTGCCTGGCGAACCCGTCTGGCTGACCCTGCTGCGCGAATTCACCCACTTCTTCGCCCTCGTGCTGTGGCTCGCCGCCGGGCTGGCCTTCGCCGCCGAGCACTTCGAGCCCGGCCAGGGCATGGCCGAGCTGGGCATGGCGATCATCGGCGTGATCGTCGTCAATGGGCTCTTCTCGTTCTGGCAGGCCTACCGCGCCGAAAAGGCCCTCGAAGCCCTGCGGCTCCTGCTGCCCCAGCGGGTCAAGGTGCGGCGCAGCGGGCAGATCGACGAAATCGACGCCGCCGGCCTCGTCCCCGGCGACATCGTCAGCCTCGCCGAAGGCGACAAGGTGCCCGCCGACTGCCGGGCCCTCGAAAGCTGGGGCGTGCGCATCAACCTGGCCGCCCTCACCGGCGAATCGCTCCCCAAGGCGCGGGTCGCCGACGCCGACTTGGCCGCCGCCGGCGACCCCCTCGCCGCCCGCAACCTCCTGCTCGCAGGCGCCCTGGTCGTTGCCGGCGAATGCAGCGCCGTCGTGTACGCCACCGGGATGCATACCGAACTCGGCCGCATCGCCCACCTCACCCAGACCGCCGGCGACACCGAATCGCCGCTGCAGGCCGAGATCCGCCGCGTTTCCCGGCTGGTGGCGCTGCTGGCCCTGGGCCTCGGGCTGGTCTTCTTTGCGATCGGCCAGGCCGTCGGCCTGCCCTTCTGGGCCAACTTCATGTTCGCCATCGGCATCATCGTCGCCAACGTGCCCGAGGGCCTGCTCCCCACCGTCACCCTCGCGCTGGCCCTGGCCACCCAGCGCATGGCCCGCCGCAACGCGCTGGTGCGCCACCTGCCGGCGGTCGAAACCCTGGGCAGCGCCACCACCATCCTCACCGACAAGACCGGCACCCTCACCCAGAACCGCATGAGCGTGCGCGAGATCTTCGCCGGCGGGCGCCACCGCCTCGCCGCCGAGCGCTGGCCCGCGGGCGGCGACTTCCACCTGCGGGCCGTCGCGCGCTTCTGCCACAGCCTTCGGTTTCCCGCCGGCCAGGCCGCCGGCGACCCGATGGAGATCGCCCTGTGGCAGTTCGCCGGGCCCATCCCCGAACCCGGCGAGCGGTGCGGCGAGATCGCCTTCGACGCCGAGCGCCGGCGCATGTCGGTGATCACCCGCCGCACCGACGGCAGCGGCCAGCTGTGGTGCAAGGGCGCTCCCGAGGCGGTGCTGCCCCTGTGCACCCACTGGATGGACGGCGACACCCACCGCCCCCTGGATGACGACACCCGGGCAGCCTTCGGCCGCACCCACGCCGACATGGCCGACCGCGGGCTGCGCGTGCTGGCCCTGGCCTGGCGCCCGCTCACGGAAGATGAAGCGGCCGACGAAGTGCAGCTCGCCCTGGCCGGCCTCATCGGCCTCGAAGACCCGCCCCGCCCCGACGTGCACGCGGCGGTCGAGCGCTGCCACGCAGCCGGCCTGCGGGTCATCATGGTCACCGGCGACCACCCGCGCACCGCCGTGGCGGTGGCCCGGGAGGTGAGCATCGTGCGCGGCCCGACCCCGCTGGTCATCACCGGCGACGCGCTGCGCGGCATGGCCCCGGCGGCGCTGCAGCTCGCCCTCGACGCCCCCGAGATCGTCTTCGCCCGCGTCACCGCCGAGCAGAAGATGTTCATCGTTCAGGCCCTGCAGCGAAAGGGCGAGATCGTCGCGGTGACCGGCGACGGGGTGAACGACGCCCCCGCCCTCAAGACCGCCGACATCGGCATCGCGATGGGCCTGTCGGGCGCCGACGTGGCCCGCGAGGCGGCCGACATCGTGCTCCTCGACGACCACTTCGCCACCATCGTCAATGCCATCGAGGAAGGCCGGGCGGTGTTCGGCAACATCCGCAAGTTCCTCACCTACATCCTCACCTCGAACATCCCCGAGCTGGTGCCCTACCTGGCCTTCGTGCTGTGCCGCATCCCGCTGCCGCTCACGGTGATCCAGATCCTCGCCGTCGACCTCGGAACCGACATGCTGCCGGCCCTCGCCCTGGGTGCCGAACCGCCCCACCCCGACGCCATGCGCAGCCCACCGCGCCCGCGGGGCGAGCGCCTGCTGTCGTGGCCGGTGATCGCCCGAGCCTACCTCTTCCTAGGCCCCCTGGAAGCGCTGGGCGCGCTGGCGGCATTTTTGTTCGTGATGCAGGCGGGCGGCTGGCTGCACGGCCAGATGCCGGCGTCAGACGACCCGCTCTACCGGCAGGCCACCACGGCCTGCCTGGCCGCCATCGTGCTGGCCCAGATGGTCAACCTGTTCGTCTGCCGCCACCCGCGCACCCCGGCCTGGCGGCTGCCGCTGCGGGGCAACCCGCTGCTCCTCGCCGGCCTTGCCGCCGAGGCGGGGCTGCTGCTCGCCATCGTTTACACCGGGCCGGGCAACCGCCTGTTCGGCACTGCGCCGCTGCCCGCCGATGCCTGGCTGTTCGCGCTGCCCTTCGCGCTCCTCCTCGGCGTGGCGGAGGAAGCCCGCAAGGGCGTGCTGCGCTGGGCAGAGCGGCGCAGCGCCGGCGGCTCAGCCGACAACTGAGCCGGGCAGGCTTAGAGCGTGTCCGTAAATAGCCCGGCGTCGGCCTCTTGTTCACGGACAAACTCTTACTTGGGCGCGTCGAAGCTCTTGCCGTTGTCCGTCTGCTGGTCGTCGCGGAACTCACCCTCCCAGCCGTCGCCGCCGGCCCAGGTCAGGCGCCCCTGGCCATGCTTGCGGCCGAGCCGCCAGGCACCCTCGTAGCGGTTGCCGTTCTTCCAGGCAAAACGGCCCTGCCCGTGAAAAACGCCCCGCGCGAAGTCGCCGGTGTAACGGTCGCCGGTCGGGAAGATCAGCGTGCCGCGGCCGGAAGGCTCACCGTCGAGCACTCCGCCCTCGTAGCGATTGCCGCCGGCAAACTGGATGACGCCGTGGCCCGTGGCCCGGTCATCCGCCCAGTCGCCCTCGTACCACTGGCCGCCGACCCAGTTGAAACGCCCCTTGCCGTGCTTGCGCCCCTCCACCAGAGTGCCCACGTAGCTCTCGCCGTTGGTCCACTCGACCCGCCCGGAGCCGCTCACTGCACCGCCGGTGCTGGCATAGGCAAAGGCGCCCCGGTAGGTGGTGTCGCCGGCCACCAGCACGACCTCGGCGGCGGGAGCCGGCGGCGGTGCCGCGGCAGCCTTCGGCTCGTCGGCCTTGCGCTCGGCCGGCCGGGCATCCGCCGAGGGCACCTCCGCAGGCCGGGTGTCGGCCTGCACCGCCACCACCTTGGCCGGCAGCGGCACCGGCGCCGCCACCAGGGCCGGCGCGGCGCCGATGGGCTGCGCCGTGGCCAGCCCGCGGATGCTGGCCAGCGCCTGGGGCGACAGCGGCGTGCCACGCTCCCGGGCCAGCGCGTCGGCATTGCCCCGGGCCAGGTTCTGCGAGCTGCCGCGGCACTGGACGAAGGCCTCGCGCCAGGCCACCTCGGCCTTCACCGAGAGGCCGTCGCGCTCAGTCGCCGACACGCCGCCGGCGGCCTTGAGGCGCTGGGTGTGGTCGGTGGCCTGGTCCCACAGGGGGCCGCAGTGCTCGGCGTTGTGGGCGTCCACCTGGGCCTGCTCGGCCTTGCGCTGGGCCTGCTGCTGGCGCCCTCCCGAGCATTTGTCGGCGGCACCCTCCCAGGCCATCACGGCCTTGCCGTAGAGCATCGCGGCGTCGTCCCAGCGCTTCTCCCGGGAGGCCGTGCGGGCATAGTCGACGAGGGAACCGGCGCTCTTCCAGGCGCTGTCGCAGGCCGGGCCGGCGCTCAGCAGCTCGGCGTTGGCGGCGCGGGCCTTGACGGTGGCGGCGAGGCTCTTCTCGGCTTTCTCGCGGTGGGGCGACTGGCACACCTCGACAGCCTCCCGCCAGCTTTTCTCGGCCTCGCCGAGGTGCTGCTCGATCTGCGCCGGGTCGCTCTTCTCGCCGCGGGCCATGGTGGCCCGCAGGTCGAGGTCGAGGGCCTTGTCGACGCGCGGCTGGCATTCGCCCTGGTGGCTCAGGGCCGCCTCGGCGCTGCGCATCTCGGCCGTCGCGGCGTCGCCCTGGCGGTTGGCCCGGACGGCCACCGCCGGGCAGCTGGCCGCGACATTCAGAAAACCGGCCCCGGCGTCGCGCAAGAGCGGCGCGGCATCGCGCCAGCGCTTGGCCCGGGCGGCCTGGCGGCCCAGCTCGAGGTTGGCCTCGGCCTCCTGCATCAGTAGCGGGCAGTCCGGCCCGACCCCGCTGGCGTCACTGGCGGAGGCCGCCGGCATCGCGCCGGCATCCGCCGCGTGCTGGGCCTGGGCGCTGCCGGCCAGGGCGGACAAGGCAAGGGCCAGCCCACCGGCCAGCCCCGAAACACGCAAACTCTTCATCACGTCAATCCTGCCCCGTTTCGAGGGGCATCCTCAGCATTGCATCAATCAAACCGCCCGAACCGGTGGCGCCGGCAGGCGCGGACGGCACGGCTTCGTCGCTTTCCGACAGCATCGCCAGGCCTGCGCCCTCGTCGGAGGCGCTGGGCAGGTCGGTGAGCTTGAGGGCGAAGGCCTCGAGGGAGGCGCCCTTGAGCACCGCTGCCAGCATCTCCTCCCGCTGGGTCTGGCGGGCCAGCGTGGAATAGCGCACGAGGCGCTCCTCGTCGAGCACGAAGGCGTTGCTCACCAGCCCCTGGTCGAGCAGCTTCTGGTGCAGCGTGGCGCCGGCCAGCGGGTCGCCGCCGATCTTGCCGATGCGGTCCCAGGCCCAGCGGTCGGCGTCGTCGAAGGCCGTGGTGGCCACCCACGACAGGCTCGACACCGACATCCCGACCCGCGCCATGAAGGTGTCGCGCAACACGTTGCCGGCCTGGCGCCCGACCGACTTGGCCACCTCCTCGCCGACCTTCTTGACGTAATCCTGGGCCGCCTGCTCGGCGAGCCGGCGGGCGGCTTCCTCGATGGCCGCCTTGGCCGCCGCCTCACCGGCCGCCTTGGTGGCTGCCGCCGCTGCCGCCTGGGCGGCCTGGTTCACCGCCACCTTGGCGGCCTGGGCCGCGGCGTTCAGGCCGGTGGCGAGCGAGGCCACCTCGAACAGCGTCGAGACGATCTCCTTGCTGTAGTGGTAGGTCTTCATCCGCGCCCCGCCCTCTTCGGACAGGCCCTGGGTCCACAGCACCATCCACAGGGCTTCGTCGGGGGTGATCTGGGGCCGGAAGATGTCGAGGGGATGGACGCTCATCAGCCAGTGGAAATCCTGGTAGCCCGGCGTCACCGGCGGCGCCAGGCGGGTGTAGCCGCGGCACACCTGGAAGGGCTTGAGGGTCACCGTCTTCCCTGCCGCCGTCTTCACCGGGAAGGGGTCGCCGTCGTCGCGCAGGCTGGCGAGCTCGGCCAGCATCTTGTTGCTGTCCTTCTTCTTGTAGCCCTGGATCTCGACGATCTTGTCGCCCACCGCAAGGCCCGCGTCCGGCGCCGCCGCGACCACCGTGAGCCGCTCGTCCACCTGGAGCGCCCGCACCCAGGCCACGCGGTCGTCCTCTTCCCACTCGAAACTGGTCGCCACGCTGATCGGCAGCTCCCACTGGCGGCTGCAGTCGGGGTCGTTGAGGGCGGCCGAGCGGGCGATCGCCGGACGCAAGGCCCGCTCGCCGTGGCCGAGGGCACGCAGATTGGCGAGCAGGGTTTCGTTGACCTTGCGGCCGTCGTCGACGGTGTACTGGACGGTGCTGCAGGCACCGAGAAACAGGGACACGAGGGCCACAGCCCAGGCTGTCGGGCGAAAAAGGGGCGGCATCAGGGACGCACTGGGTAACAAAATGTGTTTATCGGCAGGGCCTGCGGATTATGCAGCACTTTGCGGGGCCTGCCCGTGGCACGGTCGAGCATCGCGGGCATCCGGCGGCCCCCCTTGAAATCCCCCTTGCCAAGGCTACCCAAGTACCGGGGAATCAAAGATAATTACGGTCTTTGCGCGCCGCTCCGCCGGCCCAAGGTTCCCTCGATGTCTTCTTCGCGTAACGTCAAGCCGCCCGTCTTCAACCCCCTGACCGGCGCGATCCGTGCGCTGGCCATGGACGCCGTCCAGAAGGCCAACTCCGGCCACCCGGGCGCCCCGATGGGCATGGCCGAAATCGCCGAAGTGCTGTGGCGCCGCCACCTGCGTCACAACCCGGCCAACCCCAAGTGGGCCGACCGCGACCGCTTCGTCCAGTCCAACGGCCACGGCTCGATGCTGATCTACAGCCTGCTGCACCTCACCGGCTACGATCTGTCCATCGACGACCTGAAGAACTTCCGCCAGCTCCACAGCAAGACCCCGGGC
>JAEUNU010000016.1 GCA_016789125.1 Zoogloea sp.
ATTGGGTCCTGCGCCGGCCGCTGGCTGGCATCCGCGCCTACCTCGGCTGGTAAACCGTGACGCTGCCTATCCTGCGCGAAGAACTGGCGCTGCTGCCCGGGCCGATACTGGGCGACGGCCAACCCAGCTGGACGCTGCACGACCCCTCCCGCAACCGCTTCTTCAGCCTGGACTGGGCGACGCTGGAGATCCTGCAGCGCTGGGCGCTGGATGACCCGCAAACCATCGTCGACGCCATCGCCACCACCACCACGCTGCAGCTCGAGGCCGAAGACGTGGAACAGGTCGCCCGTTTCCTGAACGATAACCAGCTGACCCAGCCGCCAGCCAACGGTGCCCGCCAGTACGCGGAGCGCCTCGCCCGCATGGAAGGCAGTCGCCTCAAGTGGCTGCTGCATCACTACCTGTTCTTCCGCATTCCGCTCGTGCGCCCGGATGCCTGGCTCAACCGCTGGCAGGGTGTCGCCAGCCTGTTTTTCAGCCGCCAGTTTGCGTGGCTGACGGTGGCGGCGCTCGTGCTTGGGCTGGGCCAGGTTGCGCGCCACTGGGAGCGCTTCGTCACCTCGCTGGTGGACACCTTCAACTGGGAGGGCCTGGCCGCCTACGGCCTGTCGCTGTTTGCGGTGAAGCTCTTGCACGAACTCGGCCACGCCTTCACCGCCAAGCGCTTCGGCTGCCGCATCCCGAGCATGGGTGTGGCTTTCCTGGTGCTATGGCCGATGGCTTATACCGACACCAACGAAACCTGGCGCCTGACCAGCCGCTGGCAGCGCCTGCAGGTGGCCTCCGCCGGCATCGTCACCGAGCTGGTGATCGCGGCCTGGGCAACACTGGCCTGGGCCTTCCTGCCCGATGGCGCCTTGCGCTCTGCTGCATTCGTGCTGGCCACCACGAGCTGGGTTGCGACGCTGGCGATCAACGCAAGCCCCTTCATGCGCTTCGATGGCTATTTCATCCTGTCGGACTTCCTTGAAATCCCCAACCTGCACGAGCGCAGTTTCGCGCTGGCCCGCTGGCGGCTGCGCGAATGGCTGTTCGCCCTGGGCGAGGAGAAGCCCGAGCATTTCAGCCACCGCCGTGAGACTGGCCTGATCCTCTTTGCCTGGGCGGTGTGGATCTACCGGCTGGTGGTGTTCCTCGGCATCGCCGTTCTGGTGTATCACTTCTTCATCAAGATCGTCGGCATCTTTCTGTTTCTGGTCGAAATCGTCTGGTTCGTCGCCTTGCCGCTGTGGCACGAATTCCAGGCCTGGGCCAAGCGCTGGCCGCAGATCCGTGCCAGCCGGCGGGCGCGGCGCAGTGCGCTGATTTTCATCGTGTTGCTGCTTTTGACGGCCCTGCCCTGGCCATCGCGGATCGGCGCCAGCGGCTTGCTGCATCCCACCAGGCTGTGGCCGGTGTTTAGCCCGGGTCCGGCCGAGCTGATCGGGCCCCCGCTCGTCGAAGGCCAGCGCATACAGGCCGGTGAAACCCTGGTCGAGCTCCGCTCGCCAGACCTGACGTCGCGCCTCGAGGCCTCCCGCGCTCGTCTCGAACGCCTGCGCTGGCAGGCAGCGACGGCGGGTTTCGACAGTGAATCCCGCCACCGCCTGCAGAGCCTTCAAGAAGAAACGGAAACGGCTCAGGCCGAATTCGCCAGCCTGCAGGAGGAAGCACAGCGCTACACACCGAAAGCGCCCTTCGCCGGAACCCTGCGTGACGTCGACCCCGACCTGGCAAGCGGCCAATGGCTGGCACGCAATGAAAAAATCAGCGTGCTGGTCGGCGACGAAGGCCATCTCGTCGAAACCTATCTCGACGAGGACGCGGTCAAGCGGATCCGCGTCGGCCATGGCGGGATCTTCATGATCGACGGCCGGGACGGCCCGATTCTGCCCCTGACGGTCATCCGCATCGACGCCGACGCCACTCGCGTCCTACCCAACCATATGCTCTCGGCCCAATACGGCGGCCACATCCTGAGCCGTGACCGCGCCCAACGCATCACGCCCGAACATACCATCTACCGCGTGACACTGACCGTTGACAGCCCCCTCGGCTCGCTTTCCGGCCAGTCCTGGCGCGGCCACGTCGTCATCCGTGGCAACTGGCAAGCCCCCGCCTGGCCGTATTTGCGCCACGGGGCGGCAGTGCTGCTGCGGGAGGCGGGGTTCTGAGTTTGCCGTAGCCGCAATCTGGCCGAACGCTGCTTGTATCGCGTCAATCAGTTTAGGCGCATCCCGCGACGACAAGCTGGCATCTCATTCTGCGTCGTTCATTTGTCTGTGCGCCGCAGTCATTCGGGCTGCGTGAATATCCACACCCTCCGGGCCCTGCAGCCCGCCTGGGCCCCGTCTCCGGCAAGCCCGAACACCGGATGAACACGCACCCGCCGGGCCGCGCGCGAGAACGCCCTGCCTGATGCCCGATCATCAGATGCTTGAGGTGCGTGACTCATCACCGGGCAAAGACGTGACAACCGGAGCCTGGCAGCCCGCTCCGCGGTAGGCACTATGCCTCTCTGGCGGCACAATCTCAAAATGAGACGTATTCACTATCGCTACCCTGCCATCTCTCTTTTCTTGAAATGTGCAAAATGCACATTTAAAATGAGGTCAATCATGTTGGACAAACATCATCCATGAGTGCGCCGACGCAGCCCCCCCAGGCGGGCGATCTGCAAGTCGATCCGGCGCTCGCTGACGCTCTGCGGGCCTTGCTGGCACCGGTCGCGCGGCTGGCCCTGGCGCACGGCGTGCCTTGCGGCGCGGTGGAGGAAATATTGAAGGAGGCTTTCGTGGACGAAGCGTTGCGTTCCCAGCCGTCGCTGTCCCCGGCGCGTGCGGTGAGCCGCCTCAGCGTGGCGACGGGCCTGAGCCGGCGCGAGGTGACGCGCCTGACGCGCTGCGAAGCCGCCACGCGCCAGGTACGCCCCTCGCCCGCCAGCGAGCTTTTCACGCGCTGGGTGACTGACCCGGCCTGGTGCGACGACTCAGGTGCCCCCCTCGTCCTCCGTCGCGCCACATCATCACCCGGCACCCCCTGTTTCGAGGCCCTGGCCCATTCCGTGACTCGCGATGTTCACCCCCGCAGTTTTCTGGAAGAGATGTGCCGCCTGGGCATTGCCGCTCACGACGAAAGCACGGACACCGTGCGCCTGATCCGCAATGCGTTCGTGCCGAGCGGCCAACGCGCGACGATGCTCGGCTTTCTGGGCGAGAACGTCGGCGATCACATCGCGGCCGCTGTCGCCAACGTCATTGCCGACGGCGAACCCCCGCATTTCGAACAGGCGATCTTTGCCGACGAACTGTCTGCCGAGTCCGAGCAGCGGGTGCGCCAGTTCGTGCTCGGCCAATGGAAGCAGCTGATGCGCGAGGCCGTCCCGCTGCTCGAAGGGCTGATCGACACCGACCGGAAGGCCGCCCGCCCCCAGAATCGCCGGTTGCGCATCGGTCTGTACAGCTACGCGACGGAAATGACGCCGCCCCCCAACCAAGAGGAGTCACAAGAATGAGAAGTTTGCTGCATCGCATGGTGGCGGGCTGGCCCGCAGCCACCTGCCTGACCCTACTCCTTGCCGCCTGTGGCGGCGGCGGAGGCGGCGGTAGCACGACCAACGCCGCGCCCGCCTCGGCCACCCTGTCCGGCACCGCCGTCGATGGTTACCTGAAGGGCGCCACGGTGTTCCTGGACGTGAACGGCAACGGCCTTGCCGACGCCGGCGAACCCAGCACCCTGACCGACGATACGGGCCGCTACGCCCTGGACGTCAGCGCCGTGGCGCGTCCGGTGAACGGGCTGCGCATCGTCGCCACCGGCGGCGTGGACACCGACACCGGCTATGCCTTCACCGGAAAGCTATCGAGCCGCGCCGACGATGCCACCAACGGCCAGCTTGTCTCTCCGCTCACCAGCCTGGTCGATGCACTGGTATCGCAGGGTCTCAGCGTGGCGGCAGCCCGCGACAAGGTCGCTCAGGCCCTGGGCATGACGGCGGCCGATCTCAGTACCGACCCGGTCGCCGCCGTCGCCAGTCAGCCAGCGATCTACACCCGCCAGATCGCCCTGCAACGCGCCGTCCAGCTGCTGGCGAGTGCGAACAGCCGGGAGAACGAATCCGCCCATGAAGCCCAGGAGCGGATCTACCGCGCACTCGCCCGGATCGTCCTTGCGCAGAACACCCCCGCGACGGTCGGCGAGCTCGTCGCCAAGCTGAGCGAAAGCCAGAGCGCGTCCGGCCGGGAGCTGGCCGACACAATCGAAAGCACCATCGACACCGCGCTGCGGAGCCCGGGCGGCCACGCGAGCGCCAAGGCCACGCTGCAGGCCATGGACCAGATCCGCAACGAGATGGAAAACGCCCAGCACTACGACCTGAAACAGGCGGCCCGCCGTCTCGACGAGCGCGGCAAGGGCAGCGCATACACAAAACTCGCCGACCGCTCCGACAAGGCCGGGCAGGCCGACGCGATCAACACCGTGACCCGCAGCACCGGCACCACGACGACCCTGACCCAGCCGGCCAACACCAAGGGCCGCCTGCTCGCGTCGAACTGCTTCCAGTGCCACGGCACCGGGGGCGTCGGCGGCTTTGACCGCATCCGCGGTGGCGACGCGAGCGAAGTGAAGGAGTTTCTGCGCAAGCCGGCCGGCAGCGGAATCATGGCCGCCCACGCCCAGGGCTACACCAGCAGCCAGCTCGATCTGATCATTGCCTACCTCAAGCAGTAAGGACAGGAGACCGACATGCCCAACGATTTCATCCCCTCCCGCCGCCGCCTGGTCATGCTGGCCAGCGCCGCGCTGGGCACCAGCCTGCTCGGCGGCATTGGACGCCTGGCCCTCGCGGACAGCGACGAAGACGACGGCGACAACCACTTCGAGGAAAGCGCCAATACCAGCTTCACCCTCGCCAACACCGGGCTCAAGGCGCGGGTCGTCGTCGTAGGTGGCGGCATGGCCGGCGCCAGCGTTGCCAAGTATCTCCGCCTGTGGGGCGGCACCGGCGTGCAGGTGACGCTGGTCGAGCCCAACCCCCGCTACACCTCCAACATCATGAGCAACCTGGTGCTCAACGGCTCGCGCAACATCACGACCCTGGGCTACACCTACAGCAACCTCTCCGCCAAGTACGGCGTGACCGTCAACGAAGCGCGGCTGACGTCCATCAACAGCGCGGCCCGATCGGTCACGCTGTCGGACGGCAGCAGCCTGGCCTACGACCGGCTGGTGCTCGCGCCGGGCGTCGAGTTCATGGACGCTTACGGCCTCACCCAGAACGACTACGCCACCGCCACACCCCACGCCTGGCAGGCCGGCCCGCAGACCTCGCTGCTGGCCACACAGCTCGCCGGCATGCAGAACGGCACCTTCGTGATGACCATCCCCAAGGCACCCTACCGCTGCCCGCCGGGGCCTTACGAGCGCGCGTGCCTGGTCGCCGACTATCTCAAGACCTACCGGGGCAGCGCCTCGCGTGTCATCGTCCTCGACGAGAACCTCTCGATCCAGGCCGAGAAGGAAACCTTCAACCACGCCTTCACGTCCATCCACGCCGGCGTGATCACCTACGTGCCCGGCGCCACGAACATCCGCATCGACCCGCACACCCGGCAGGTGAACTACCTCGACACCGTGGGCAACCCGCAAAGCGCCAATGCGCAGGTCGTCGCTCCGATCCCGCCCCATCGCAGCACGGGCTCCGCTCCCGGCGGCTGGCTCGCAGCGGCCGGGCTCAACAATAGCCCGGACGGCCGCTGGTGCGTGGTGGACGTGCTGAGCTACGAATCGACGGCAGTGAGCGGCATCCACGTGATCGGCGACGCCGCCAGCTGCGGCCTGCCCAAGGCCGGCCACGTCGCCAACCAGGAAGCCAAGATCTGCGCCGACGCGATCGTCCGCCTACTCGGCGGCCAGCAGCCCGACCCGGCACCGGTGGCCAACTCCGCTTGCTACTCACCGATCACCGGCAGCACCGCATCGTGGCTCACCGCGGTTTACCAGTACGACAGCTCCAACAAGAAGATGGTCGTCGCCGCCAACAACGGCAACACCAGCGGCGCGACTGCGATCGAATCGGCCACGATCAGCACCCAGAACTTCCGCGAGATGAGCACATGGTTTAACACGCTGATGGGCGACAGCTTCGGCTGACCACCACCGCAGCTGAGCAAGGCCCGGGGGCGCAGCGCCAGACATGCACCGGCCGCGCCCCGGCATCACCTCACCACCTCCCCCTTAGCCCTACCGCAGGATTTGGCGGCGGCCTCGTGCAGCCGGGCAGTCCAGTACCGGCGAAGGCACCCACGAATGTCGAGAAAAATTACACACCTGGGAAGCCTATGCTCTCAAGCCATTGATCTTCAATAAAACCCAAAATTGGCACAAGCTTTGCCCAACGAGAACTTTGGAGAATCCGCATGAAAATTGGATTTCTGGCCGTGGCCTTGAGTCTCATGACGGCAGGCAGCGCTTCGGCAGCAGCGCTCAACCTCATCTCGAACGGCGATTTCGCCCTGTCGCATCCCGGCACCACGCTGAGCGGCAACCCCGCCATCCCTGACAGTTGGAACGGCGTCCAGACCCAGACCACCAATGCCCGCGTGCTGGACGGTGCCATGATGTTCTCCACGGCGCACCCCACCACCAACGTCAATCTTTACAAGGATTACATCTTCCAGAGCTTCACCGTGCCCACCGCAGGCCTCTACACGCTGGCCTTCGGCTACAAGCTGGAAAACGCCCAGAGAGGAAAGTCCATCAACGGGGCGATGGTCTATCTCGACCAGTTCTACGCGTCGGCGCCCGGCGTGACACCCGTCGTGGTGCCCAACCTGCTGTTCAAGCAGACCTACGCCGACGAACTGATGGACTTCCACGACAACTCCGCAGGGCTCGATAAATGGCACCTGGGCCAGACCATCAACCTCGATCTGACCGCCGGGACGCACACGCTGTACCTCTCATCGGGCTCGGGCGATTTCATCAACCAGTACGGTGCCCGGGTATGGTTCGACAACGCCAGCATCTCCGCGACGGCAGTTCCAGAGCCGAGCTCCAAGGCGCTGCTGGCTGCAGCACTCTTCAGCCTGACGCTTGTCTGCCGCTCCCGACACCGAGTGCAGCGCAATCGGACACGCTGAAACGCCGCCTCAACCGGGGAAAGGCCGGAGCTGTCTTGCAGCACGTAGCTGGATCGTGCCGCGGGCTCTCACCGGCCCAAGCACGGCGCGGGCAGCCCCTGGTTCGATCCGAAGCTGCAGATGCCCACCCGACCCCGCAAGCAAGGCCAAGTGGCCAAGCGCTTGACCGCCGCCCCACCGGAAAAAAGCCCGAGCTCGGCAGAGCATAGGCCTACGGACTTTCGCCCGCGTGAACGCAAAAACGCCGACCACGTGGATCGGCGTTTTTACTGAAGTATCCTTGGTGGCCAGTCGCGGAATCGAACCACGGACACGCGGATTTTCAATCCGCTGCTCTACCAACTGAGCTAACTGGCCTTCGAGAGCACGCATAATAGACAATCCCCGGAAGCCTGTCAAACAAAATCGTAATCTTTCTGCGATTCTCTGACAGCGGGTGGTTCAGGTGGGGGGGAACTGCCTGGACGAGGGGCGGGAGAGGGCGATCTCGAGGCGCGAGACTTCTTCTTCCTGGGCGACGCGGCTGCGAGGGAAGACGACTTGGGCGATGGTGCCCTTGCCGCTCGGGTTGGGGTTGAGGCTGACCTTGGCGCGGTGCAGCTCGGCGATCTCGCGGACGATGGGCAGGCCGAGGCCGGAGCCGCTCTCGGAGCTGCCGAGGACGCGGTAGAAGCGCTCGAAGACGCGCTCCCGGTCGGCTTCGGGCACACCGATGCCGGTGTCTTCGACTTCGACGATGGCGTGGTCGGTGGCGATGGTGCGCACAGTGACGCAGCCGCCTTCGGGGGTGTATTTGATGGCGTTGTCGATGAGGTTCTTGAGGAGCTCGGCGAGGAGCACCGGGTTGCCATCGATGATCAGCGCCTCGCCGGTGGTCTCGAGGCCGAAGTCGATGTTCTTCTGGCGGGCGCGGGGCACGAAGTCGGTGAGCATGGGCCGCAGCAGGTTCTCCAGATCGACCCGCTCGACGGCGTAGATCTTCTCGTAACTGGCTTCGGCGCGGGCCAGGGACAGCAGCTGGTTGATGAGGTGGCTGGCGCGCTCGGCGCTTTCGGAGATCTGCCTGAGGGAGCGATGGACCTGCTCGGGGTCGGTCTCCATCAGCGCCAGGTCGGTCTGCATGCGCAGGCCGGTGAGCGGGGTGCGCATCTGGTGGGCGGCGTCGGCGATGAAGCGCTGCTGCGCCTGAAGGTTTTCTTCGAGGCGGGCCATCATGTCGTTGAAGGCGATGATCAGCGGCCGCACCTCCTCGGGCACCCCCGAAACCGAGATGGGTGACAGGTCGGACGGCCGGCGCCGGCGGATGTAGCTCTGCAGGTGGTTGAGGGGCGCGATGCCACGGGTGAGGCCGAGCCACACGAGGATCACCGCGATCGGAATGATCGCGAACTGCGGCAGCAGCACGCCGGTGACGACCCGGGAGGCCAGCGTGCTGCGCTTGTTGCGGGTTTCGGCAACCTGCAGCAGCACGTAGCGGCCGCGGGCGCCGTCGGGGGGCTGGAGAAACTGGTAGGCCACGCGGACGTCCTCGCCGGCGATCTGCTCGTCGCGGAACATCACCAGGTCGGGCTCGACGCTGGCCGGGGGCGTGACGGGCGGGATGTCCTTGTCGCCGACGAGGAGCTCGCCCTTCAAGCCGATCACCTGGTAATAAACGGTATCGTCCTCGTCGGCCCGCAATATGAGGCGGGCCGGCGCCGGGAAGTTGAGCCTGGCCTGGTTGGCCTCGACCTTCACGAGCCGGGCGATGGCCCGCACATTGACCGCCAGGGCCTGGTCGTAGGGCTGGTTGGCGATGCTGTTGGCGACGTTGTGGGTAACGATGATGGAGATCGGCCACAAAAACAGCAGCGGCGCGAGCATCCAGTCGAGGATCTCGCCGAAGAGCGAGTTGAAGGCCTTGCCATCGGCGCCGGGCGCGTCGGTCGCCTTGCGCCGCCTAGGCGACCACATCCGGCTTTTCCAGGCAGTAACCCAGGCCCCGCACGGTGACGATCTGCACGCCGCTGTGCTCGAGCTTCTTGCGCAGGCGGTGGACGTAAACCTCGATGGCGTTGTTGGAGACCTCCTCGCCCCAGCCGCACAGATGGTCGACCAGCTGCTCCTTGCTCACCAGGCGCCCGGCGCGCAGCAGCAGGACTTCGAGCAGGCCGATCTCGCGTGCCGAGAGGTCGACCACCTGGCCGTCGATCTTGACGACCCGGTCGGCCTGGTCGTAGGACAGGCGGGCGAACTCGATGCAGCGGGCCTGGCCGGTGCCGCGACGGGTGAGCGCCCGCACGCGGGCTTCGAGCTCGGGCAGCGCAAAGGGCTTGGTGAGGTAGTCATCGGCGCCGGCGTCGAGGCCGCGGACGCGATCCTCGATGCCGTCCTGGGCGGTGAGGATGAGCACCGGCATCGCACACTTGCGAGCCCGCAGGCGGCGCAGCACCTCGATGCCCGACAGCTTGGGCAGGCCGAGGTCGAGGATCAGCAGATCGAAGCTCTGGCCCAGCAGCGCGGCGTCGGCTTCGGCGCCGTTGGGGACATGATCGACGGCGTAGCCGGCTTTTTTGAGCGCCCGGCACAAGCCGTCAGCGATGATCAGATCGTCCTCGGCCAGCAGTATCCGCATGGCGTATTCATCCGAAGCAGAAGTGTAAGTTTTAAGTAAGCGGAGCGCAGCACACTGGAATTGCTGTTCTCCTTTACTCGGTCTTGGGGGCGCTTGCGCCTCGGGGGATTGGACCGCCCGACGGGCCTCTCCCCCGCCGTTTTTTTGGCCGCGGGCAAGCCGCGCCAGGCCAAGGCCCATCGCCTTCGGCCGCCCACGCTCGGCAAACGGGTGATGCTCCGGTCGCTCGGCCACGACAGGCACGCCGATCCTGCCAGGCCACCCTGCCGCTTCCTTCTGGACTTTCCTTCAAGCCTGCAATCCGCCACCTGGCTCCCTTGCGCCGGGCGTACGTCGTTGACGTTCAAGATCTATCGCGACCGAGTCTAGCACAGGGTCGCCCGCCCCACGCCCGAGCGGTGGACAAACAAAACCCCGGTCAGCCAGAGGCTGCCGGGGTTTTTACCATGCGGCCGGGTCGTGAGACCCGGCCGAAGCGGGACTGGCTTAGTGGCCGGACGCGCCGGACGCGCCGATACCGGTTTCGGACCGGATCAGCTGAGCGGCGAAGTCGGCACGCTCCTGCTGGGCGTTCGCGCTGCGGTCGAGCAGCGAGAAGATCCAGATACCCACGAAGCCGATGGTCATGGAGAACAGGGCCGGCGAGGTGTAGGGGAACGGAGCGCTGCCCTTCGGGTTGCCGAGGGTGGCGACCCACACCGAGTCGGACAGGACGGTCATCACCACGGCGCTGATCAGGCCGAGGAAGCCACCGATGACGGCACCCTTGGTGGTGCAGTCTTTCCACAGCACGCTCATGAAGAGCACCGGGACGTTGGCGGAAGCGGCGATGGCGAAGGCCAGGGACACCATGAAGGCGATGTTCTGCTTTTCGAAGGCGATACCCAGGACAACCGCGATGATGCCCAGCACGATGGTGGTGATACGGGAGACGCGCAACTCGGCAGCGGAGTCGGCATTGCCCTTCTTGAACACCGTGGCGTACAGGTCGTGGGACACGGCGGACGCACCGGACAGGGTCAGACCGGCAACCACGGCCAGAATGGTGGCGAAGGCAACCGCGGAGATGAAGCCGAGGAAGACGTTGCCGCCGACGGCGTTGGCGAGGTGGATTGCAGCCATGTTGCCGCCACCCTTCAGGGCACCCTTGGCGTCCAGGAACTCGGGGTTGGTGAGCACGAAGGTGATGGCGCCGAAGCCGATGATGAAGGTCAGGATGTAGAAGTAGCCGATCCAGACGGTGGCCCAGCCCACGGACTTGCGAGCTTCCTTGGCATCCGGCACGGTGAAGAAGCGCATCAGGATGTGCGGGAGACCGGCGGTACCGAACATCAGCGCCATGCCGAAGGAGATGGCGGAGATCGGATCCTTCACGAAGGTGCCCGGGCCCATGATGGAGTCACCCTTGGCGGCGGCGACGGCAGCGATGTCCTTACCGGCCTTGGCGGCTTCCTCGATCAGCTTGGCGTCCTTGGCGGCGAGGCCGGCCTTGATTTCGACGGCCTTGGCGAACATCGCCTCGGGGCTGAAGCCGAACTTGACCAGCACCATGAAGGCCATGAAGGAGGCACCGGCCAGCAGCAGCACGGCCTTGATGATCTGCACCCAGGTGGTGGCGGTCATGCCACCGAAGAGCACGTAAACCATCATCAGCGCGCCGACGATCACGACAGCCATCCAGTACTCGAGGCCGAACAGCAGCTTGATCAGCTGACCGGCACCGACCATCTGGGCGCTGAGGTAGAAGGCCACCACGACCAGCGTGCCGGAAGCGGCGAAGGCGCGGATCGGGGTTTGCTGGAAGCGGTAACCGGCCACGTCGGCGAAGGTGAACTTGCCGAGGTTGCGCAGGCGTTCCGCCATCAGGAAGGTGATGATCGGCCAGCCGACGAGGAAGCCGATCGAGAAGATCAGGCCGTCGTAGCCGTTGGCCATCACAGCGGCCGAAATACCCAGGAAGGACGCGGCGGACATGTAGTCACCGGCGATCGCCAGGCCGTTCTGGAAGCCGGTGATGCCACCGCCGGCGGTGTAGAAGTCGGCAGCCGACTTGGTCTTGGAGGCGGCCCACTTGGTGATGAACATCGTGCCGGCAACGAACACACCGAACATGATGATCGCGGTCCAGTTGGTCGCCTGCTTCTCGGCCTGACCGAGGTCAGCACCGGCTGCCAGGGCAGCGCCCGACGCCAGGACGGCCAGCAGGCCGAGGATGAGTTTGGAAGAGCGCATCACTTGGTGGCCTCCTTGATGACTTGTTCCTTCAGCGCGTCGAACTCGGTGTTGGCCCGACGGATGTAGATGCCGGTGATGATGATGGTGAACAGGATCACACCGACCCCGATGGGAATGCCGATGGAGGTAACACCCGCGCCCAGTTTCTGGGACAGGAACTCCTTGTTGAAGGCAATCAGCACGATGTAGCCGTAATACACGACCAGCATCAGGATGGTCATCATCCAGCTGTACGAATTGCGTTTTGAGACCAGCTCCTGGTATTTCGGATTCGCCCGGATGCGGTCGCCGAGTTCGTCTCTCATATCTCTCCTCCTCTTCGAATGAACCTCGCAAGGAACCGGCAGGCTCCTCTAAGGGTGAGAGCAAGTTACCGGGGCAGTCTTACGGTGAACTTACGTTTGATTACAGCTCAGGTTGCACATCAACAAAGAACCCGAAGTGCAGTGCACAAAAGAAAAACCCCGCGCGAACGACGTCGCGCGGGGTTTTTCGGTGAAGCGGGAAGCCTCCCGAAGGAGGCTCCGGGCAGGGAATTACATCCCCATGCCCATGCCGCCCATACCACCCATGCCGCCCATGTCGGGCATGCCGCCGGCCGGCTTGTCTTCAGCCAGTTCGGCAACCATGCAGTCGGTGGTCAGCATCAGGCCGGCCACGGAGGCGGCGTTTTGCAGCGCGGTGCGGGTCACCTTGGTGGGATCCAGCACGCCCATCTCGACCATGTCGCCGTACACGTCGGTGGCGGCGTTATAGCCGAAGTTGCCGGAGCCTTCGGTAACCTTGTTCACCACCACGGAAGCTTCGGCGCCAGCGTTGGCAACGATTTCACGCAGGGGCTGTTCCATGGCGCGCAGCACGATCTTGATGCCGGCGTCCTGGTCGTGGTTGTCGCCCTTCAGGCCGCCGAGGTTGGCACGGGCACGCAGCAGGGCCACGCCGCCGCCGGGGACGATGCCTTCTTCAACGGCGGCACGGGTGGCGTGCAGCGCGTCTTCCACGCGGGCCTTCTTTTCCTTCATTTCGACTTCGGTGGCAGCGCCAACCT
>JAEUNU010000026.1 GCA_016789125.1 Zoogloea sp.
CACGTGGACCACCAATGGACGCCCCAGCCCTCCAGCGGCTCGCTGCTCTACGCCATCGAGATCCCCCAAAGCGGCGGCCAGACGAGCTGGTACAACACCGTGCAGGCCTACGAGGATCTGGATGAGGCGACCCGCCGCGAGATCGACCAGCTCCAGCTCATCACCTACAACCCCTTCCTGCGCCCCTTCGACGGCAGCCCGCGGCCGCTCTACCGCTACGCCGACCAGCCGCGGATCGGCCAGGGCTTCCCGCACCCGCTGGTGCGCACCCACCCGGAGAGCGGGCGGCGCAGCCTGTTCCTGAGCGACAAGACCGAGGTGGAAGTGCTGGGCTATTCCGACACCGAGGGGGCGGCCCTGGTCGAGCGCCTGCGTGCCCACCTCGCCCGGCCGGAGTATCGCTACGAGCACGACTGGGAGGTGGGCGACATCGTCTTCTGGGACAACCAGACCACGCTGCACTCGCGCCGCGCCTTCGACCCGGCCGAGCGCCGGCTGCTGAAGCGCGTCAGCCTGGCCGGCGGCCGGCCGTTCTGAGCGTGCTGAGGCCCCCAGGGTGGGTGCCGGCGCCCGCCCTGCGGGTGTTGTCCTTTACCTTGGGCGCGTAGCGGCTAGTATCAGACGAGGGCCGTGGCGCCGGCTTGCCGAGCCCGCAGGTTCGACTCGAACATCAACCAGTGGAGGAGATGCCCCATGTCCAGAGTCCTCGTCCTGTATTACTCCACCTACGGTCACATCGAGACCATGGCCGAGGCCGTGGCCGAAGGCGCCCGCGCCACCGGCGCGACGGTCGATGTGAAGCGGGTGCCCGAAACCGTGCCTGAGGCCATCGCCGGGCCGGCCCACTTCAAGCTCGACCAGGCGGCGCCGGTGGCGGCGGTGGCCGACCTGGAGCACTACGACGCGATCATCGTCGGCTGCCCGACCCGCTTTGGCCGGCTGCCCTCCCAGATGGCCAGCTTCTTCGATCAGGCCGGCGGGCTGTGGGCGCGGGGCGCGCTCAATGGCAAGGTCGGCGGTGCCTTCACCTCCACCGCCACCCAGCACGGCGGCCAGGAGGTCACGCTGTTTTCGGTGATCACCAACCTGCTGCACTTCGGGCTGATCATCGTCGGCCTGCCCTACAGCTTCCAGGGGCAGATGACGCTGGACGAGATCGTCGGCGGCAGCCCCTACGGCGCCACCACCATCGCCGGCGGCCAGGGCCAGCGGCAGCCCAGCGCCATCGAGCTGGACGGCGCGCGCCATCAGGGCCGGCTGATCGCGGAAACGGCCAACAAGCTGTTCGGCTGAGGCCGGGCAGACAAGACAAACGGGCCCAGCGGGCCCGTTGTTGCAACAGCGCCCGCAAGCTGGGCAGGCAGCAGCCGCCCCGCCCGGGCTCTCAGGCCATTGAGACCGCTCAAGCCACCGCGGCGCCGATGGCGGCTTCCGCTTCGGCGAAGGCTTTGTCGGCGCTCTCGGCGCCCATCGCCAGGCCTTCGGCGTAGATGAACTCCACGTCGGTCATGCCCAGGAAGCCCAGCACGCCCTTGAGGTAGGGCACCTGGGAGTCGGCCGGGGTGTCGCGGTAGAGGCCGCCGCGGGCCAGGGCCACGTACACCTTCTTGCCCTTGATCAGGCCCTCGGGGCCGTTCTCGGTGTAGCGGAAGGTGACGCCGGCCTTGGCGATGGCGTCGATCCAGGTCTTCAGCTGCACCGGCACGCCGAAGTTGTACATCGGCACGCCCAGCACGATCACGTCGGCCGATTGCACCTGGGCGATCAGCGCGTCGTCGAGCGCGACGCGGGCGGCCTGCTCGGGCGTGCGCTGCTCGGCGGGGGTGAACAGCGCGCCGAGGGCGGCTTCGTCGAGCACCGGGTGCGGGTTGGCGGCGAGGTCGCGCAGCTCGACCACGGCGGCCGGGTTGGCGGCCTTCAGGCGGGCGGTGATGGCTTCGGCCAGGCGGGTGGAGTTGGCGCCGGCGGAGCGGGCGCTGCTGTTGATCTGCAGGATCTTCATGGGGTTCTCTCCAGGGTGTGGGGTCAGAAATCGGGGAGTTCGTTGGGGCGGAGGTCGAAGACCAGCACTTCGGCGTTCTTGCCCTGGCTGAATTCGATCCGCTCTGCGTTGCGCAGGCGGGCGCCGTCGCCGGCATGCATGGGGTGGCCGTTGACCATCAGCTTGCCCTGGGCCAGATGCACGTAGGCGTGGCGGCCGGGCGGCAGCACGAGGGTGTGCGCCTCAAGACCGTCGAACAGGCCGGCATGCACGCGGGCATCCTGGTACACGCCCAGCGAGCCGTCGGCGCCGTCGGGCGAGATGATCAGGCGCAGGCGGCCGCGCTTGTCGGCGGCGCTGAAATGCCGCTGCTGGTAGCGCGGCTCGACACCCCGGCGGTCCGGCACGATCCAGATCTGCAGGAAGTGCACCGGCGCGCTCTCGGAGGCGTTGAACTCGCTGTGGCGGATGCCTGTGCCGGCGCTCATCATCTGCACGTCGCCGGGGCGGATCACCGAGCCGGTGCCCATCGAGTCTTCGTGGGCGAGGGCGCCGTCGAGCACGTACGAGAAGATCTCCATGTCCCGGTGCGGGTGGGTGCCGAAGCCCTGGCCGGGGGCGACCAGGTCGTCGTTGATCACCAGCAGGTCGGAAAAGCCCACCTGTTTCGGGTCGTGGTAGTGGCCGAACGAGAACGTGTGGCGGGAATCGAGCCAGCCGAATTGTGCGTTGCCGCGCTCGGCGGCGGGTCTCAGTTCAAACATGGAGCCTCCTCGTGGGTGTCGCCGGGCACTGCCGCCGGGGCAGTGCCCGCGGGCGATCAGCCCTTGATCGCTTCGATGGCGATGCTGATGGTCACGTCGTCGCCCACGTGGGGGGCGTACTTGCCGGCGTTGAACTCGCTGCGCTTCACCACCACGCTCGCGTCGGCGCCGATGGCGTCCTTCTTGAGCATCGGGTGGGGCATCGCCACGTAGTTGGTCACCTTCAGGGTCACCGGCTTGGTGACGCCCTTGAGGGTCAGGTCACCGGTGATCGACACCGGCTTGTCGCCCTTGAAGACCACCTTGGTGGACTTGAAGGTGGCGGTCGGGTACTTGGCGGTGTCGAGGAAGTCTTCGCCCTGGATGTGCTCGTTGAAGGTGTCGTAGCCGGTGTCCACCGACTTGGTGTCGATCACCACGTCCACCGAGCCGGTCTTGGCGGCCTTGTCGAGCACCACGGTGCCGGTGGTCTTGTTGAACTTGGACAGCTGGGTCGACATGCCGAAGTGGCTGTACGAGAAGCGCGCAAAGGTGTGGGTGCTGTCCACGTTGTAGGTTTCCGGCGCGGCGAAGGCCGGGGCGGCGAGGGTGAGGGCGGCGATGAGGGTGGCGATTTTTTTCATGGTGGACTCCTGTTGGGGTTGGGATTGCTGATTCACTTGCCGGCAGCGGCGATGCGGAACTTGATCTGGATGTCGTTGGCGACGATGTCGAAGGCGGCCCACGGCCCTTCGCCGATGCTGAAGTCGCCGCGGCGGATATTGAGGCTGCCGTCGAACACGCCGGTGTTTCCCTGGGGCGTGAAGGTGGCGGGCACCACCACGTTGTGGGTCTTGCCCTTGATCGTCAGGGTGCCGGCCACTTCATAGCGGTTGGCGCCCAGGCTCTTCACCCCGGTGGACACGAAACGTGCGGTCGGGAAGGCCTTGGTGTTGAACCACTGCTTGCCGGCCACTTCGGAATCGGCCTCGGCGGTACCGGTGTCGATGCTGGCCAGATCCACGTCGATGGTGGCCTTGGCGCTGGCCGGCTGGGCCGGGTCGAAGCTGAGCTGGCTGGCAAACTTCTTGAACTTGCCGTCCATCGCCACGCCCATCTGCTTGTAGCCGAAGCCAATGCGGCTCTTGTCGGCCTGGACCTGGTTGTACTCGATGGCGTGGGCCGCCGGGGCCAGGGCGGTGCCGAGGGCAAGGGCGATGGAGTGGACGAGGATGAGGCGTTTCATGGCGGTTCTCCGTGTGGCTGCGATGCGCTGTAGGCATCGGCGATGGATGCACTTTAAACATCCTCGCCTGTGCTAAATAGAGGACAATCAAGAACGATCTGTTTGCGGATAGGCAACAATGAACCAACTCGATGCAATGCGTACCTTCCTGCGGGTGGCCGAGCTGGGCAGCTTCGCCGCGGTGGCAAACCAGCAGGGCACCGTGCGCTCGGTGGTCACCCGGCAGGTCGCGGCGCTGGAGGAGCACCTGGGCGTCAAGCTCATGGTGCGCAGCACGCGCAGCCTCACGCTCACCTCGGCGGGCGCCGCCTACCTCGACAAATGCCGGGCGATCCTCGACCTGGTCGACGCCGCCGAGGCCGAGCTGATGGAAGAGCGCGCCACCCCGCGGGGCAAGCTGCGGGTGAGCCTGCCCCTCAGCTACGGCCTCAAGCGGCTGGCCCCGCTGATGCTGGAGTTCTCGCAGATCTACCCCGAGATCCAGCTGGCGATGGACTTCACCGACCGGCGGATCAACCTGATCGAGGATGGCGTCGACCTCTCGGTGCGCGTCACCGGCCGCCTCGAGCCCGGCGACATCGTGCGCAAGCTCGGCACCAGCCAGCTGCTGGCGCTCGCCTCGCCCGGCTACCTGGCCCTCCGCGGTCGTCCGCAGCACCCGTCCGAGCTCATGCGCCATGCCTGCATCGGCTATGCGCCCCACGGCAGCGGCCGCCCGTGGGTTTTCATGGTGGATGGGCGCCTCGAGAGCTTTGCGCCGTCGTTCCGGCTGCAGGCCAACAACGGCGACGTGCTCGCCGAGGCGGCGGCCCAGGGCATGGGCATCACCGTCCAGCCCGACTTCATCGCCGCCGACTACCTGGCGGCGGGCCGGCTCGAGACGCTGCTGGACGCCTTCGCCCCGCCGCCCCTGGGCGTCTATGCGGTACTCCCGAGCAACCGCTACATGCCCCACGCGGTGCGGCTGCTGATCGAGTTTCTGTCCGACAAGCTGGGGGCGGGCGAGGCGCAGGGCTGAGCCTGGGGTGTCGGGTCAGGCCCGGTGGGGCTACCCGACCTGCCTACTGGTGCTGCTGATGCCGCATTGCTTGCGGCATCAGGCCCACACGCCGCTGCGACGGTCTTCCACGCGCTTGGCCTTGTGGGTGGCGCGGGGCAGGGTGTCGGTGGGCAGGATGTTCACCGCTGCGCTGACGCCGGTGACGGCCTTCAGGTGGTGGGCGAAGCGGCCGGCGAGCTCGGCGTCGCTGTGGGCGCTGGTGGCGGCGCGCTCGACCTCCACGGTGAGGCGGTCGAGGTGGTTCTCGCGCTCGACGATCAGCCGGTATTCCCCCGAGAAATCGCGGTCGCGGCGGGCGATGGCCTCGACGTCGCTGGGGAAGAGATTGACGCCCTTGATGATGAGCATGTCGTCCAGCCGGCCATGCACGCCCTGCAGGCGGATCGAGGTGCGCCCGCAGCCGCAGGGCTCGGAGGTAAACGACACGATGTCGCCGGTGCGGAAGCGGATCATCGGGCGGGCGGTCTTCTTGAGGGTGGTGAGCACCAACTCGCCGCGGGCGCCTTCTTCCACCGGTTCGTTGGTGCCGGGGTGGAGCACTTCCACATGGATGTGGTCCTCGGCCCAGTGCAGGCCGTCCTTCTCTTCGCACATGCCGGCGCAGGAGCCAAAGATGTCCGACAGGCCGTAGTAGTCATATACCGAGGCGCCCCACAGGGCCTCGATGCGCTGGCGGGTCTCGGGGATCGAGCCGCCAGGCTCGCCGGCCACGAAGATGCGCTTCACCGCCAGGTCGCGGCGCGGGTCGATGCCTTCCTTGAGCGCGGTCTCGCCGAGGTACCAGGCGTAGGACGGGGTCGTCCAGATGGCCGTCACCTGAAACTGGCGCAGGATCGCCAGCAGCCGCTCGGACGGCACCGTGCCGGCGTGGATCGACAGCGCGCCGAGTTTTTGCGCCCCCAGCACGCAGGGCCCGCCGACGAACAGCGAGAAGTTGAGCGAGTGGGCGTAGCGGTCCTCCGGGCGCAGGCCGGACGACCAGAACTGGCGCGCCTCGTAGTCGATCCAGTCGTCGAAGTCGCCGGCGCTGAAGGGCGACGCGGTGGGCACGCCGGTGGAGCCGCTGGAGGCCGAGATGTAAACGATGTCCCGCTCGGGCACCGCCACCAGATCGCCGAAGGGCTCGACGGCCTGCTGGCGCTCGCGCAGGGTCTGCTTGGTGATGAAGGGGAAGCGGCGGATGTCGTCGAGGCTCCGCAGGGCGTCGGGATGCACCCCGGCCGCGTCGAAGCTGGCCCGGTAGTAGGGCGAGTTGGCGTAGGCGTGGGCGAGGTGCTTCTGCAGCAGTTGCAGCTTGAGGGCGTCCCAGTCGGCGCGGGGCTGGGTCTCGAGGGCGGCGTCCCAGTAGGGGCGGTGTGGCGTGGTCATGGCGGTTCCTTGCCGGCCGGGCCGTGCGGGCCCGGCCGTCGTGCTTATTGCAGGTAGGCCGGGCGGGCGTAGCCGGCGAAGTGCTTGTCCAGGGCGGCGCGATATTCGGGCGTGCGGAAAGCGGCCACGATGTCGCGGGTCCACGGCTTGTCCTTGTCCTCGGCCTTCACGGCGACCACGTTGAGGTAGTGGTCCGGCGTCTTCTCGAGGGCCACCGCCTCGGTCAGCTTGAGGCCCGACGAGATGGCGAAGTTGCCGTTGATGAGGGCGAACTCGGCGTCGTCCAGGGTGCGCGGCAGCTGGGCCGCCTCGATGGGCGTGAGCACCAGCTTGCGCGGGTTCTCGGCCACGTCCTTCTCGGTGACCTTCAGCGGGTCGACGCCGGCCTTCACCTTGATGAGCTTGTTCTGCTCCAGAAAGACCAGCGCCCGGGCCAGGTTGCTGGGGTCGTTGGGCAGGGTGATGCGGTCGCCGTCCTTCAGGTCGGCAAGGCTCTTGCGCTTCTTGGAGTACAGCCCGAGGGGCGCGATCGGGGCCTTGGTGATATCCACCAGGTTGAGTCCCTTGTCTGCGGAAAACTTCTTCAGGTAGATCACATGCTGGAACAGGTTGGCGTCCAGCGAACCCTGGGCCAGCGCGAGGTTGGGCTGCACGTAGTCGTTGAACTCGACCAGCTTCACCGTGTAGCCCTTCTTCTCGAGCACTGGCTTGATGCCGAGCTTCAGCTGGTCGAAGTTGGAGCCGGCGGTGGCGCCGATGGTGAGGGTCTTCTTGTCGTCGGCGTGGGCGTTGCCCAGGCCGAGGGCGGTGGCGAGGCCGATGACGGCCAACGCGCGGAGGGTTTCGGCGATGAAAGTGCGGCGCTTGGATTGCATGGGAAGGCTCCTGGAATCGTGGGGAATGGGTAGTAGTGGGTATTGGGAGGTCAGGGGGTCAGCGTTTGTCCACGCGGCGGGCGAGCTGCTGGCCGAGGATCTGGATGGTCTGCACCAGGATGACCAGCAGCACGATGGTGATCACCATCACGTCGGTCTGGAAACGGTAGTAGCCGTAGCGGATCGCCAGGTCGCCGATGCCGCCGCCGCCCACCACGCCGGCCACCGCCGAATACGACAGGAAGCTCACCGCCAGCACCGTGACGGCCAGCACCAGCCCCGAGCGGCCCTCGACGAGCAGCACGTGGCGGACGATCTGCAGCGGCGAGGCGCCCATCGCCTCGGCGGCCTCGATGACGCCGCGGGGCACATCGCGCAGGGTCTGCTCGATGAGCCGGGCGAAGTAGAAGATGGCGGCGATCGACAGCGGCACGCTGGCTGCCAGCGGGCCAATCGAGGTGCCGGCGATCACCCGCGTGAAGGGCGAGATCGCCACCAGCAGGATGATGAAGGGGAAGGAGCGCACCACGTTGATCAGCCCGTTGGCCACCAGGTTGAAGCCCCGGAAGCGGCCCAGGGACTGCCCCGGGCTGGTCAGGAAGACCAGCACCCCGAGGGCGCCGCCCAGCACCACCGCGGCGGTGAGGCAGATGGCCAGCATCAGCAGGGTCTCGCCGGTGGCCTTGAGGATCTCCGGCTGCAGTTCGATCAGTGTTTCAAGCATGGGCGGCCTCCAGGGCAAAGTGATGGTGGGGCACGGCGGCCGGCGCGCCGACCGGTGAAGGGCTGGCCGCCGGGCCGACGCTGCCGTAGTCGGCCAGCCAGCTGGCGAGGCGCGAGCCCGCCGGGATCTGGCCGCCGGCAATGTCGAGCTGCTCGACGATCTGCCCGGCCTCCATCACCGACACCCGCTGGCACAGGCGGCGGATCACCTCCATCTCGTGGCTGACCAGCAGGATCGTCACGCCGAAGCGACGGTTGGCGTCGGCCAGCACCTCCAGCAGATCCAGCGTGGTGCGCGGGTCGAGGGCCGAGGTGGGCTCGTCGGCCAGCAGCACGTGGGGCTCCGGGGCCAATGCGCGGGCGATGGCGACGCGCTGCTTCTGGCCGCCGGAGAGGCGCCCGGGGTAGACATCGGCCTTGGCCGCCAGCCCGACGAAATCCAGGCAGGCCGCCACCCGTTCGCGGATGCGCGCCGGGTCGGCGCCGGCGATGCGCATCGGCAGGGCCACGTTGTCGGCAACCGTCTGGTTATGCAGCAGGTTGAAGTGCTGGAAGATCATCCCGATGCGGTGGCGGGCCCGGCGCAGGCCGGCCGGCGCGAGGCGGGTGAGGTTCTCGCCGTGGACGATCACCTCGCCCGCGTCGGGGCGTTCGAGCAGGTTGACGAGGCGCAGCAGGGTGGATTTGCCGGCGCCCGAGAAGCCGATGATTCCGTGGATCTCGCCCTCGGGCACGATCAGGCTGGTGGGGCGCAGGCCCACCACGTGGCCGCCGGGGTCGGTGAAGCGGCGCGAGACGTCGCGCAGTTCGATGGCCGGTTTCGGAGAAGCTGTGCTTGGCATGGTGCAGTGCAAGAAACTTGAGAGGCCCCGACTTTATCGCCGGGCCTCACGCACCTGAACCAAGGATTTCTGCTGTGCTCTGCAGCGCGCGGCTGCATAGCTTTGCAGGGCTGCGCATATCCTGCCGCTGCCCTGGCCGCACGTAGCGAGGCCCGCCGGAGCGGGCCTCGGGGGCGCACACGTTTGCCGATGATCGTCAGGGGCAGGGGTTGGGAATGCGCGCGTGGATGCGCTCGATCTCGTCCACCGCCTCGGGGGGCAGGCGCACGTCCACGCTGGCGATGTTGGCGGCGAGCTGTTCCAGCGTGGTGGCGCCGATGATGGTGCTGGTCACGAAGGGCTGCTCATTCACATAGGCCAGCGCCAGCTGGGCCGGATCGAGGCCGTACTTGCGGGCCACGCCCACGTAGGCGGCGATGGCGGCTTCCGGCACCTCGCCCTTGTAGCGGGCGAAGCGGTCCCACAGGGTCAGGCGCGCGCCGGGCGGGTTGGCGCCGCCCAGGTACTTGCCGCTCAGCGCACCGAAGGCGAGGGGTGAATAGGCGAGCAGGCCGACGTTTTCGCGGATCGCGATCTCCGCGTTGCCGATCTCGAACGTGCGGTTGAGCAGGTTGTAGGGGTTCTGCACGCTCACCACCCGCGCCAGGCCCGCCGTTTCGGCGTGGTGCAGGAAGCGCGTGATGCCCCACGGCGTCTCGTTGGAGAGCCCGATGTGGCGCACCTTGCCCGCCCGCACGAAGCCGTCCAGCACCGTGAGGGTTTCGAGGATGGGCACGCTGTCCTCGTCGGGCACGTGGCGGTAGCCCAGCTCGCCGAAGTGGTTGGTGCTGCGGTCGGGCCAATGCAGCTGGTAGAGGTCGATCACCTCGGTGCCCAGGCGGCGCAGGCTGTCGTGCAGGGCGGCCTCCAGGTTGGCGCGGTCGTGGCGGGTGTTGCCGCCGCGCAGGTGGCGGGCCTGGACGAGCTTGTGCGACGGCCCCGCGGCCTTGGTGGCGATCAGCACCCGCTCGCGCTTGCCCGGCCGGGCCAGCCAGCTGCCGATGTAGCGTTCGGTGGCGCCCTGGGTTTCGGGGCGGGGCGGCACCGGGTACATCTCGGCGGTGTCGATCAGGTTGACCCCGTGGGCCACGGCGTAGTCGAGCTGGGCGTGGGCGTCGGCCTCGCTGTTCTGCTCGCCCCAGGTCATGGTGCCCAGGGCGATGAGGCTCACGTCGAGGTCGGTGTTGCCGAGTTTGCGGTATTTCATGGGTGTCCTTGCGCTCAGGCGGCCCGGGCAGCGTCGCGGCGGGCCGCGAACTGGTTCTCGGGGCGGGCCAGGCCGAGGTTCTCGCGCAGCGTGCTGCCCTCGTACTCGGTGCGGAAGATGCCGCGGCGCTGCAGCTCGGGGATCACCAGGTCGACAAAATCGTCGAGGCTGCCGGGCAGCACCGGCGGCAGCACGTTGAAGCCGTCGGCGGCCTCGTTGTCGAACCACGCCTGCAGCTGGTCGGCCACCTGGGCCGGGGTGCCGACGATGGTCCAGTGGCCGCGGGCGGTGGCCACCCACTCGTAGAGCTGGCGGATGCTGAAGCCGTGCTTCCTGGCGATGTCCGCCATCATCTGCGGCCGGCTGACGAAGCCTTCGCTCTTCGGCAGCTCGGGGAAGGGGCCATCCAGCGGGTAGCGGGACAGGTCCACCTCGCCGGAAAGCCCGCCCAGCAGGCCCAGGCCCGCGTCGGGGTGGATCAGGCTGTTGAGCTGCTGCAGCTTGGCGCGGGCCTCTTCTTCGGTCGGAGCGACGTACACCGACACGCCCGGCATGATCTTGATCTCGTCCGGGTGGCGCCCGTAGCGGGCCAGGCGGCCCTTCACGTCGCGGTAGAAGGCCTGGGCGTCGGCCAGGCTCTGGTGGGCGGTGAACACCACCTCGGCGGTGCGGGCGGCGAGCTCGCGGCCGGGCTCGGACTGGCCGGCCTGCACGATCACCGGGTAGCCCTGGGGCGGCCGCGCCACGTTGAGGGCGCCCTCCACCGCAAAGTGCTTGCCCTTGTGGCGCGGCGCATGCACCTTGTCCGGGTCGAAGAACTGGCCGCTCTCCTTGTTGCGGATGAAGGCCTCGTCCTCCCAGCTGTCCCACAGCGCGGTGACGGTGTCGACGAACTCGTTGGCGCGCTCATAGCGTTCGGCCGGCGGGCGCTGCCTGTCGAGGCCAAAGTTGCGCGCGGTGGCATCGCCGGCCGAGGTCACCAGGTTCCAGCCCGCGCGGCCCTTGCTCAGGTGGTCGAGGGAGGCGAACTTGCGGGCGAGGGTGTAGGGCTCTTCGTAGGTCGTCGATGCCGTGGCGATGAAGCCGAGGTGTTTGGTGACCACCGACAGGGCCGCGAACAGCGTCACCGGCTCGAAGCCCACCGCCTTCTCGCTGACGCCGGTGCCGGTGTTGCCGCCGAAGTTGGCCGCCAGCCCGTCCGCCAGAAAGAAGGCGTCGAACAGCCCGCGCTCGGCGGTCTGGGCGAGGCGCTTGTAATGCTCGAAGTCGAGGGCGCCCGCGGCCGGGGCGTCCGGGTGGCGCCAGGCGGCGATGTGCTGGCCAGCGCCGGGCAGGAAGGCGCCGAGTCGAAGTTTTCTGCTCATGGGGATCTCCTTGGATGAATGAAAGCGTCAGGCGGCCTCGGCCAGCCCGTGGGCGGCCGGCGTGCGCAGCAGCCTGCGGGCCTGCCCGGCGACCAGGGCCACCCGCTCGGCAATGGCGGGGCTCGCCAGGCGGTAGTCGGAAAAATCGGTGTCGCGGGCAAACAGCGTCTTGGGCGCCGAATAGAGGCCCAGGTAACTGGTGAGGGCGCGCAGCTGGTGTTCGAGGATCAGCGCGTGCTGGTCGCTGCCCCCGGTGGCCACCAGGATCGCCGACTTGCCCTCGAGGGCCTTGGGGTCGAGGAGATCGAGAAAGTGCTTGAAGGCGCCCGGGTAGGAAGCCTTGTAAACCGGCACCCCGATCACGATCAGGTCGGCAGCGCGCAGCTGCCCGTGGGCCGCCTCGATGGCCGGCGGCAGCACGAAGCTGCCCAGCGTGCGGCCCAGGTCGGCCGCGATGTCGGCCAGGTCGATGAGCGGCCCACCGTGGCCGGTCTGGCGGCTGATCTCGCCGATCACGGCCGCAACCAGCGCCCGGGTGCGGGAGGGCGCCGACAGGCTGCCCGAGAGTCCGATGATGTTCATTGCTGCTGCTCCTTGCATGTCGAGTTCATGCGGAGAAGGTGCCTCCGCTTGCAAGGGAGACATAGCAGCGGTCGTGCCAGTTTTATGAAGTCAGGGGAAACAAGGGTTTAGCGGGGGAGGGCGGGGCGAGGGCGGTGGGGCGCTGCGGGGATTGCGGCAGATTGAGGGGGTGGGTGTGGGAAGGGCGGCAGGGGGATGTCGTTGGTGGTGGGCTTGGCCAGTCCGCCAATGCAGGTTCAGCGACAGCTGGTCGGCCAAAGCAGTCACCCACAGCAGCAACCGAGGAAGTCCTATTGAGGCTGATAGCAGCCGTTAATCACGGAATGCTTTGTGATCCTGAAGTGAAGAAAAGTTAGGCTGGAAGAGGTCAACGCATATCTCGGCTCGGACGGAACGGGCTGCATCGTG
>JAEUNU010000031.1 GCA_016789125.1 Zoogloea sp.
CCACCCCAACGCCGGCCTGCCCAATCCGCTCTCCCCCACCGGCTACGACGAGACCCCGGAGCAGCTGGCGACGGAGATCGTGGAGTGGGCGAGGTCGGGGCTCGTGAACATCGTTGGCGGTTGCTGCGGCACCTCGCCGGCGCACATCCAGGCCATCGCTCACGCCGTGGCGAACGTTGCCCCGCGCAAGCTGCCGGAGATCGAGAAAAAATTGCGGCTCTCGGGCCTGGAGCCCTTCAATGTGGGCCAGGACAGCCTGTTCGTGAACGTGGGCGAGCGCACCAACGTCACCGGCTCCAAAGCTTTCGCCCGCATGATCCTGGAAGGCCGCTTCGACGACGCCCTGGCGGTGGCCCGCCAGCAGGTGGACAACGGCGCCCAGGTGATCGACATCAACATGGACGAGGCGATGCTCGACTCCAAGGCCGCGATGGAGCGCTTCCTCAAGCTCATCGCCTCCGAGCCGGACATCTCCCGGGTGCCGATCATGCTCGACTCCTCCAAGTGGGAGGTGATCGAGGCCGGCCTCAAGTGCATCCAGGGCAAGGGCATCGTGAACTCGATCTCCATGAAGGAGGGCGAGGCCAAGTTCCTGGAGCAGGCGCGGCTGTGCCGCCAGTACGGTGCGGCGGTGATTGTGATGGCCTTCGACGAGACCGGCCAGGCGGACACCTACAAGCGCAAAACCGAAATCTGCGCCCGCGCCTACGCGCTGCTGACCGGCATCGGCTTTCCGCCCGAAGACATCATCTTCGATCCCAACATCTTCGCCATCGCCACCGGCATCGAGGAGCACGACAACTACGCGGTGGATTTCATCCAGGCGACGCGCTGGATCCGCCAGAACCTGCCCCACGCCCACGTGTCCGGCGGCGTCTCCAACGTGAGCTTCAGCTTCCGCGGCAATGACCCGGTGCGGGAAGCGATCCACACCGTGTTCCTGTACCACGCCATCCAGGCGGGCATGGACATGGGCATCGTCAATGCCGGCATGCTCGGGGTGTATGACGACCTCGCGCCGGAACTGCGGACCAAGGTCGAGGACGTGGTGCTGAACCGCCACCCGGGCGCGGGTGAGGCGCTGGTTGAATTCGCCCAAACGGTCAAGGAAGGCAAGGCCAAGGACGCCGGGCCGGATCTATCGTGGCGCGAGCAATCGGTTGAAGAACGCCTCAAGCACGCCCTGGTGAAGGGCATCACCGACTTCGTGGTGGCTGACACCGAGGAGGTGCGCGCCCGGCTCGAAGCCGAGGGCAAGCCGCCCCTGGCGGTGATCGAAGGCCCACTGATGGCCGGCATGGACGTGGTGGGTGATCTCTTCGGCGCCGGCAAGATGTTCCTGCCCCAGGTGGTCAAGTCCGCCCGCGTCATGAAGCAGGCGGTCGCTCACCTGATTCCCTTCATCGAGGCCGAGAAGCTGCGCACTGGCGCCGCCAGCAAGGGCAAGATCGTCATCGCCACGGTGAAGGGCGACGTGCACGACATTGGCAAGAACATCGTCGGCGTGGTGCTGGGCTGCAACGGCTACGAGGTGGTGGACCTGGGCGTGATGGTGCCGGCGGACAAGATCCTCCACGCCGCCCGGGAGCATGGCGCTCAGGCCATCGGCCTTTCCGGCCTCATCACCCCCAGCCTGGAGGAGATGAGCCACGTCGCCGCCGAGATGCAGCGCCAGGGCTTCGCGGTGCCGCTGCTGATTGGCGGTGCCACCACCAGCCGCGCCCACACCGCGATCAAGATCGCCCC
>JAEUNU010000059.1 GCA_016789125.1 Zoogloea sp.
TCCTGGCCGAGCGTCACCCGGACGCGGCGGGCGTCGGTGGCGTGGATCTGCGCCAGCCCGTCCTGGAAGGCCTGCGGGTCGAACGGAAAGCCCAAGGCTGCGGCAGACGTGGCCAGGCGCTCCAGGTGTTCGGCGAGAAAGGGGTAGCCCAGGCCCGGCTCGAAGCGCAGGGTCTCGATCAGGCGCAGGCCCTTGGGCAGGGTGGTCAGGAAGCGTGACTTGAGGTGGCATTCGGCCCACTCGGCGTCACCCCGGGAGTCGATCACGATGCCGCTGCCCACATTCAGCCGGGCCTTGCCGGCGGTGTCGATGAACAGGCTGCGGATCGGCACGCTGAAGCGGAAGTCGCCCCCCGGCCGGAGCCAGCCGAGGGCGCCACAGTACAGGCCGCGGGGGCGCTCTTCGAGCTCGCGGATGATCTCCATCGCGCGGATCTTCGGCGCGCCGGTGATTGATCCACACGGAAACAGCGCCCGGAAGATTTCGGGCAGGCTGGCGCTCACCGGTTCGGCGACGACCCGGGAGGTCATCTGCCAGACGGTGGGGTAGGCCTCGATCCGGCACAGGTCCTCGACGCGCACCCCGCCGGGCGGTGCGAGGCGGCCCATGTCGTTGCGGATGAGGTCGACGATCATCACGTTCTCGGCCCGATCCTTCTCTGAGGCGGCGAGGGCGGCCGGGTCGGTGTGGCGCGGGGCGGTGCCCTTCATCGGGCGGCTCGCCAGGCGCAGCCCGTGGCGCTCGAGGAATAGCTCGGGGGAGCGTGACAGGATCGCGCCGCCCGGGTGGGCGATGAAGGCGCCGTAATTGACCGGCTGGGCGGCACGCAGGGCCTGGTAGAGCCGGGCCGGGTTGCCGAAGGCCTCGCCGTCGAGGGGGAAGGTGAGGTTCACCTGGTAGCAGTCGCCCGCCGAGATGTAGCGGCGGATGCGCTCGACTTGCGCCAGGTAGTCGGCCTCGCTGATGGCGGGCTGTAGCCGGCCGGTGCCGCCGACGTCGTTGCCGGCCCGGGCGGTGAGCCAGGCTTCACAGGCGGCATCGTCGAGCCATTCGGCGTGCTCGAAGATCCAGCCGGTGACGAGCGGGCCGTGATCGGCCGGAAGCAGGGGCCGCAGGCGCGGTTCTATGGCGTAGCCGAGCTCGTAATGGGCGGCGAGGGCGACCCAGGAGCCGCCTTTGGCGGCATCTTCGAGCTTTTGCAGGCAGGCTTCCCAGCTGTCCGGGGCGGTGCAGCGGACTTCTTCGCGCAACTGGGTCAGCAGCCAGGCGCCGGCGGGCGAGCTGCCGTCGTCGCGGCTGTCGAAGAGGGCGAAGGCGGGAGAAGCGGCGGAGGTGGAGGCGTGGGGCTTGGCTGGCACGCGGCGCAGTTTACCTGCTTGCGCCGCGGCCGCGTAGCGGCAGGCTATTGCGGGCCGTGCCGTCGCGGCGTGGTGGACATGCGGAGCCGCTGGCAGGCGGCTCCGCGGCGCTGCTTACAGCAAGGGGCTGCCGGCGTGCTCACCGCGCTCGTAGACCACGTGGGCGCGGCCGACCAGCAACGGGTCGAGGGTGCCTATCTGCTCGAGGTCTTTGTTGGTGTAGGGCAGCTTGTGGAGGATGTAGCGCATGGCGTTGAGGCGTGCGCGCTTCTTGCAGTCGGACTTGATTACCGTCCACGGGGCGTCGGCGGTGTCGGTGTGGAAGAACATGGCTTCCTTGGCCTTGGTGTAGTCGTCCCACTTGTCGAGGGAGGCCAGGTCGATGGGGCTGAGCTTCCACTGCTTGAGCGGGTGGGCCTCGCGTTCCTTGAAGCGGCGGCGCTGTTCTTCGCGGCTCACCGAGAACCAGAACTTGATGAGGTGCACGCCGCTGCGCACCAGGTGACGCTCAAACTCGGGCGTCTGGCGCATGAACTCGAGGTATTCATCGGGGGAGCAGAAGCCCATGACGCGCTCGACGCCGGCCCGGTTGTACCAGGAGCGGTCGAACAGCGCGATCTCGCCGGCGGTGGGGAGGTGCTGCACGTAGCGCTGGAAATACCACTGGCCGCGCTCGGTGTCGGTGGGCTTCTCGAGGGCGACCACGTGGGCGCCGCGGGGGTTGAGGTGCTCCATGAAGCGCTTGATGGTGCCGCCCTTGCCGGCCGCGTCGCGGCCTTCGAAGAGGATCACCACCCGCTGGCCGGACTCCTTGACCCAGGCCTGGAGCTTGAGCAGTTCGACCTGCAGGCGGTATTTCTGCTTCTCGTAGGCCTTGCGGGACATCAGGTTCTTGTACGGGTAGGCGCCTTCGCGCCAGCCCTCGGCGAGCTCGTCGTCCGGGTGGGAGGGGAGCTTGCGGTAAACCGGTTCGTCTTCGGAGAGCAGGGCCTTGCGCAGGATCGCGGCGTCGTCGGGTGAGGCGCCGGCGAGGATGGCCTGGAGGGTCTCGGCGATGCTGTGGGTGTCGTGCCGGGCCAGCGTGGCCACGATGTCGCTGACGGCGGTGAGCTTGGAGTCGCGGGCGGCCTCGACGGCCTCATCGACGGCGAAGGCCTCGATGGCGGCCGGGCTGGCCTTGGGCGCGATGTCGCCGGCCGCGGCGCGGCGCGGCGCTTTGGCGCGCGGGGGGGCAGGCTTGCGGGTGGCTTCGGCGGGGGCTGCGGGGGTGTCGTCCTTGGTGCTCATGGCGTTCCTCTCCTGTTATTGACGCTGACGCGGCATGCGCTCGAGGTGCTCCCGCGCATGTGCAAAACATCGATTGTGGAAGATCCGTCGAGCCTGGACCATGACAAATCGCAAAAGGGGCGCACGCTCCGGCGCGCCTGCTACGCTGCGACTGGCGGGCCGCCGGGCGGCGCTAGTTGTCCGGGCGGTTTTCGGCGCGGGCGCAGCGGGCGGCGTAGGCCTCGCACTTCTCGATGTATTCCTGCGCGCTCTTGGGCATCGGGGTGCGGGCGCGGGTGATGTCGCTGATGAGGTCGCGGCCGCGCTGGAGGAGCTGCCGGCCGTCGGCGACCAGGTGCTGGTCTTCGAGGCCCGCAGGCATCTCGGCGGCGTTGAAATGGGCGCACAGGCGCTCGCCGGCCGTCACGAAGCTGGTCCATACATCGAAGATGTCGGGGTCGGTGCGCAGGGTTTCGGTCTTGCTCTTGGCGGCCTCGGCGAAGGTGTGCACGTGGGGCGCGATGCCGGTGAAGCAGGGCAGGGCCTCGAAGTTGGCGGTGATGGCTTCGGCGATGCGGTCGATGTCGCGCAGGGTGAGGGCGATCTTGACGTAGCGGCTCTCGTAGAAATCTTCGAGGGGGATCGAGAAGGCCTTGAAGGGTTCGCCCCACAGCTCGTCGATGCCCTCTTCGCCGGAGCGGTGCAGCACCAGCCGGCCTAGGCCGAGGGCCTCCTGCAGGCAGCGGCCGCATTCGCGCATCAGGGCGTTGTCGGACTGGATCTCGATGCCGACGCTCTGCAATTCGACGAGCTTGGTGAAGATGTCGGCGGCCCGGTTGAAGAGGGCGCCGGCAAGCATGGCGCCCTTGACGCGGCGGCGTTCGGGATCGGCTTCGTCTTCGTAGCTCTTGCGGGCTTCGTTGAGGCGGCTGCCGGGGATGTTGAGGCCGTGCTCGACGTGGTTGAACAGGCGCCGGGTGAGGGCACCGATCAGCTTGCGCTTGGCCTGCAGGGTGTCTTCGGGAACGGTGTAGGTCTTGACCCAGTAGTCTGAGTAGAAGACGCGCTCGCGACCGTCGATGATCCGACGAGTGCCTTCCGGAACAGTGTTATCCATGGTCTGCTCGGGGTGGTTGATCGGGCCGGCTTGGCCATCCAAGGCTGAAATTCTGCACCATAAAACGCCGGTGGACGCGATCGATTGTCAATTTCGGTTTTGCGCGGGAACTCAGACCAGCCCATCGAAGAGCTGGACACTCACCGGCTCGCCCACCGCGACGTTCGTCTGCCCGGGGCCGAGGATGATGAAGCAGTTGGCGTCGGCCATCGAGCTGAGGATGCCCGAGCCCTGGGCACCGGTGGTGCGCACCTGCCAGCGCCCGCCGTCGAGGGACAGCACGCCGCGGAGGAACTCGGTGCGCCCGGCGGCCTTGCGCAGGGGGGTCGCGCACGAAGCCAGCAGCACGGGCATGGCCGGCAGCGGATCGACACCGGCCAGGCGCAGCAGGGCCGGCTGGACGAACTGGTAGAAGCTCACCATCACCGCCACCGGGTTGCCGGGCAGGCCAAACAGCCAGGCGGAGTCGCCGTGGCGGCCGATGCGCCCGAAGGCCATCGGGCGGCCGGGCTTCATGGCGATCTTCCAGAACAGCACCTCGCCGAGGCGGGCCATCATGTCGCGGGTGAAGTCGGCGTCGCCCACCGAGACGCCGCCGCTGGTGATCACCACGTCGGCCACCGAGGCGGCTTCGCGCAGGGTGGTCTCGAGGGCGTCGGGGTCGTCGCGCACGACGCCGATGTCGATCACGTCGACGCCCAGCCGGGTGAGCATGCCGAACAGGGTGTAGCGGTTGCTGTCGTAGATCTGGCCGTCGCGGGCGGCGCTGCCCAGGGTGACCACCTCGTCGCCGGTCGAGAAAAAGGCCACCCGCAGGCGCCGGCGCACGGCGACTTCGCTGATCCCGAGGGAGGCGACGAGGCCGAGCTCGGCGGGCCGGATCTGGCGCCCGGCAGCCAGTGCCACCTGGCCGGCGTGGAGGTCTTCGCCGGCGCGGCGGATGTTGTGGCCGGCACGCTGGCCGGGGGCGAGGGTGACGCGGCCGCCCTCGGCACGGGCGACTTCCTGCATCACCACGGTGTCGACGCCGGCGGGCAGGCGGGCCCCGGTCATGATGCGCACGGCCTGGCCGGGGCCGACGCTGGCGGCGCAGGGCTGGCCGGCAAGGGCGGTGCCGACGATGTCGAGGGTCGTCGGGCCGTCGGCGGCGAGGTCGGCGCCGCGCAGGCCGTAGCCGTCCATCGCCGAGTTGTCGTGGGGCGGCACGTCGATGGGGCAGATCACGCTTTCGGCCAGCACGCGGCCGAGGGCGTCGCGCAGCGGGATGTGCTCGGTGCCGACGATGGGGCTCACCGCGTCGATGATGAGCCGGCGGCCGGTGTCCACCGGCAGGGTCTCGGGGTGGTAGTCGGCGTGGGCCTGGAACTGTTGGGCGAGGGATGTCACCGGGCGGTGTCTCCAGCTTGGTGCGCGCGGAGCTCGTCCGGCGTGTTGATGTTGGCGAAGGCGTCGGGGCAGTCGTCGAAGGGGCAGGGCACCCAGCGGAGGCGCTTGAGCCAGGCTTCCATGCGGCGCCCGCCGGCGTTGACGAAGGCCTGCAGGTCGGGCAGCTCGTCGCTGCGGATGAGGCTGAACACCGGGTGCAGCTGATCGCCGGTGCGGGCCACCGCAATGCTGGCCTTGTGGGCCGTGAGGCTTTCGGCGAGGCGGCTGACGAGATCTGCGGGCAGGAAGGGCGAGTCGCAGGGGGCCGTGACCAGGTAGGGCGTGGTGCACGCGGCGAGCCCGGCTTCGAGGCCGGCGAGTGGCCCGGCGTAGCCCTCGATGCGGTCACCGATGACCGGCCGGCCGAAGCCGGCGTAGATGTCGTGGTTCTGGTTGGCGTTGATGATGAGCGGCCCGACCTGGGGCGCCAGGCGCCGGAGGATGTGCGCCACCAGCGGCTCGTCGCCCAGCCGGCTGAGGCCCTTGTCCACGCCGCCCATCCGGCGCCCGAGACCGCCGGCAAGCACCAGGCCGGTGATGTGCTCGCGGGTGGGGGGGATCAAGCGGGGCTCCTCATGGCAGGGCGCGGGGCTTCAGCCGCCGATGTAGGACATCTCGATCTTGCGCAGCGAGGCGGTTTCGGCCGTGCGGATCTCGGAGTAGCGGTCGCCCCGCTGTTGCCACAGGCGGCCTATGACGGCCGACAGCTCGGCGTCGCTGCGGCCCTGGCGGAGCAGGCTCTGCAGGTCGTGGCCCTGCTGGGCGAACAGGCAGGTGTACAGGCTGCCCTCGGTGGACAGGCGGGCGCGGGTGCAGGTGGAGCAGAAGGCCTGGGTGACCGACGAGATCACGCCGATCTCGCCGCTGCCGTCCGCGTAGCGCCAGCGCTCGGCCACTTCGCCCGGGTAGTTGGGGTCGATGGGCTCGAGGGGGAAGACTTCGTGGATGCGCCGGATGACCTCGGCCGAGGGCACCACGTCGTCCATGCGCCAGCCGTTGGAGCTGCCCACGTCCATGAACTCGATGAAGCGCAGGATGTGGCCGCTGCCGCGGAAATGGCGGGCCATGGGGACGATCTCGTGGTCGTTGAGGCCGCGCTTGACCACCATGTTCACCTTGAGCGGGGCGAGGCCGGCGGCCTCGGCGGCGGCGATGCCGGCCAGCACGTCGGAGACCGGCACGTCCATGTCGTTCATGGCGCGGAAGGTGGCGTCGTCGAGGGAGTCGAGGCTGACGGTGACCCGCGCCAGCCCGGCGGCCTTGAGGGCGGCCGCCTTTTTGGGCAGCAGCACGCCGTTGGTGGTGAGGGTGACCTCCATGCCCGGGATCTCGACCAGGCTGGCGACCAGCCGCTCGAGCTTGCGGCGCAGCAGCGGCTCACCGCCGGTGAGGCGGATCTTGCTGACGCCGTGGGCAGCAAAGATGCGCGCGAGGCGGGTGATCTCCTCGAAGCTCAGTAGCGATTGCCGCGGCAGGAAGCGGTAGTCGTCGTTGAACACCGCCTTGGGCATGCAATACACGCAGCGGAAGTTGCAGCGGTCGGTGACGGAGATGCGCAGATCCTTGACCGCCCGGCCGCGACTGTCCAGCAGCTGGCCGCTGGGCGCCGGGAGTTCGGCCGGGATGGAGGGCAGTTGCCGGAGCTGGCGCTCGTCGGCGAGGGGAATGACTTTCTGGTTCATCGTCCCGGTAGAGGGAGGCTGGGAGCGCTTTTATACACCGGGCTGCCGTGGCTGTGCTTGTCGTGGGACAAGACGGCAGTGCAGCAGGCCGGGGCACCGAATCCGTTTGAGCAGGCCGAGGCTAGCCCGGCTTGCGCGGCCCCGCGAAGAATCTCACCTGCTTCGCTGGAAGGCCGTGAGAGATTCGCGGGCCGGCACGCCAGACGTCGGCAAGCGACTTCCGGCATTAATGAAACGGGGTCTGAAGCGCGACTTCAAACCGCTCCGCCAGCGTGGCCAGCCGCTTGTCCAGCGTCCAGAGGACCGCGCCGGGCGTGATCAGGGTCGAGGCCAGCAAGGTCATGTCCACCCAGCCGCAGCCGAGTCCGTACAGCTTTTCGCGTTCGATGAAGTCCATCGTTTCGGGCACGCTTGCCGGGGTGACGGGGTGCAGCAGTGCGATGTCGGCGAGCGTCTGGAGGCGAGGAGCAGGCGGCGTAGCGCAGGCCAGTTCGCCCACGATCAAGGGATGGGTGAGCGCCCGGTCCATCACGATGAGCTCAACCAGTCGATCATTACGGCGACGGAAGTGGTCCACCCACACCGAGGTGTCGACGAGAACGCTCATTGAGCCGATGGGCTCGCACGCCGCCGCGGGATGTCCTGCATGTCCGGTGCCTTTCCGCCCAGGGCGGCGAGGCGCTTGGCCGCCTGGACACGCACGAAGGTCTTGATGGCTTCACGAAACAGATCCCCCTTGTCCATCGTGGGATCGGCGACAGCCAGGGCTTTTTCGTACAGCTCGTCATCGATCGTGACCGTGGTTCTCATGCGTTCCCTTTCAGGTTTGATGCAATGTTGCATCAGATGAAGCATCTCGACAAGCGTCGATCCGGGCTTGGGCCGGGGCCTTGCAGGGCGATAGGACAAGGGAAGCTCTTCGCAGCGTTGCCGGCCGCTGGTCCGGGGCAAGTGCGGCGAGAAATCGGCGAAAAGGAAGGCGGGAAAGTTATGGCCGGGCAGGGAGGGTGGCGCAATCGGCAGTGAGGCCGAAGGGCGGGCGCTGGAAGACGCCGGGAGTGTTGGCCCGTGTCAACGAAAAAGCCCGGAAGGCTTGCGCCTTTCCGGGCTCTTGCACAGCCGGGTGAAGCTTAGTTACAGATCTTGCTGGCCAGACAGCCGCCGCTCACGTCCCAACGGATGCGGTTGTCGTTGACGTTCGGGGTCAGGATGAGGGTGTCGGTAGCCTTGATGCCGTTGGCAACAACCGGGGTCACGGTGATGACGCCATCCTTGACTGCAATGCCATCAACAACATTGGAGAAGCCGTTGGCCACGTTGGCAGCGATATCATTCGTGCCGCCGTCACAGCCGGCCGCAACGGTGGTCTTCTGGATACACAGTTCGACTTCCTGCTTGCGGGTCTGGGTCGCCTGGGTCACTTCGGTAAAGCGAGCCTTCTTGGTGTATTGCTGATATTGCGGAACAGCGATCGCGGCCAGGATGCCGATGATGGCGACGACGATCATGAGTTCGATCAGGGTGAAACCGGCTTGCTTTTTCATGTGATTCTCCGCTTGCTTGGTTGAATGACGAACGGGCTGTGGCCCGACGGGAAGGGTAATGCAATCGGCGTGCCAGAAGTTGAGCTGGGTGGAAAACTGCTTGTAATACAGGGGGCTGGATCTGTTTCCTGAGTCTGTTTCGATCAGCCGTGGGCGGCGGCAGGGGCGGGTGCTGACAATTTGCGGCACCCCGGCTGACCAAATGGGGCAGCTGCGGCGGCAGGGAGGGGGTGCCGGCGGCCCGGGTGATGGGCCCGGAGATCCGGATTGATTATTTGAATGGTTTTTTCGGGGGCGCCGTGGCTACAATCCCGGCAGCCCCTGCGGGGCATCCTTGAAACCTTTTGTCATCCACCTGGAGCTTGCCCGGAATGTCCCAGAACCTGATTTCCCTGACCATCGATTCCAGCCGTTTAACCGCGATCGACGCCGCCGTCTCCGCCCTGGAGAAGGAGTTGGTCGATTTTGTCGAGCTGTCCGTCGCGCAGCGCCGCGAGCTTGTCAAGCTCGGCCCGCGGACCGAGGTCTTCTGCCGCGCGACCATCGACGTGATGGAGCGCAACCCCGGCGCGCTGCCGGCCGATTTCGACCTGGATGCGATCCGCAAGGACCGGGTGGCGATCGATCAGGTGCGCCCCCTGTTGTCCCGCCTGCGCATGATCGTCACCCGGGTGCAGGACACCGAGATGGCGCTCGGCAGTGATCTCTACAAGGCGGCGCTGGAAGGCTACCGCTTTGCGAAGGCTACCGGCTCGGGCGCGATGCTGGATGAGCTGAAGATGCAGGCCAGCCCGCTCTTCAAGGGCAACCCTAAACCCAAGGGCGCAGACGACGCCTCCGCCTGACGCCCCCCTCGCCAGGCCGGCACCCCGAGCCGACTCATCTCGGCCGGGGCATGGCAGGGTGGGGCTCGGGGTGCGGAGGGGCGAGTTCGGAGCTCGGAGCGCCGAGCCCGGGGTTCGGAAGGGCGAGCTCGGGGCCCGGAGCGCCGAGTTCGGGGTTCGGAGCGCCGAGTTCGGGGCTCGGAAGGGCGAGCTCGGGGCTCGGAGCGCCGAGTTCGGGGTTCGGAAGGGGCGAGCTCGGGGCTCGGAGCGTCGAGTTCGGGGTTCGGAAGGGTGAGTTCGGGGTTCTGCGCGTCGAGGTCGAGGCTCGGAGGGGCGCCACCGGGCCGATGACGTGATCTGGCGGGTGAGGGCGGAGGGGGAGTGGATCTACCTGTATCTGCTGATCGACGAGAATCAGTACAGCGAGGCAGCGCTGGCCGGGCTGAAGAACCTGGTGGCGGCGATCATCCGCTGCGAGCACCGTGAGAACGAGCGGGCCCTGCTGGGGCTGATCGATCTGCTCAACGACGTGCTCGACGGCAAGCCGGAACTCAAGCGCACTTTTGCGATCTGGATCCGTGCGCTACTCTTGCGCCAGAGCAGGCACACCCTGGCGCTTCCCAAGGTGCGCGACTTGAAGGAGTTGAAGATGACGTTGGCGGAACGGTTCGACCAGTGGGCTCAGAAGTATGAGCAGATCGGCATCGAGCGGGGTATCGAGAAAGGCATCGAGCAGGGCATCGAGAAAGGTGAGGCCCTTGTCCTTCAGCGGCTATTGACCAAGCGCTTTGGAACATTGCCAGGGGAGCTCGTCGTCACCATCAGCACCGCCCCTGCAGCGCAGATCGATGTCTGGGTGGATCGGGTTATCGATGCGGCGAGCCTGGAGGAAGTGTTCCGTCCGTGATACCGGTCTCGTCGCAGCCGGCGAAGATTACGCCTCAGCCCGAAAGGAAAGCCCGATGGATCACGAGGACAAGTTCGTCCCGGCCCGCGTCCTGTGGGTGCGGCGCTGGAGCCCGCGCCTGTTGTCGTTCCGCATCGAGCGGGAGGCGGGTTTTCGTTTCGTGCCGGGGCAGTTTGCGCGGCTGGGGCGCGTGAATGCCGACGGGGTGCCGGTGTGGCGGGCCTATTCGATGGCTTCGGCCACCTGGGACGACTACCTGGAGTTCTACTCGATCCTGGTGCCGGGCGGGGCCTTCACCTCGCAGCTGGTCGATCTGAAGGTGGGTGACAGCCTGATGATCGAGCGTAAGCCCAACGGCTTCTTCACCACCAACCGCTTCGCCGATGGTCGTGACCTGTGGATGCTGGGCACCGGCACGGGGCTGGCGCCCTACCTGGCGATCCTGCAGGACGAGACGACCTGGCAGCGCTTCGAGCGGCTGATCCTCGTGCACGGCGCCCGGGAGGCCGTCGACCTGGCCTACCGCGACGAGATCGCCGCGCTGCGGCGCCACCCCCTGTGGGCCGAGCACGGTCACAAGCTGATCTACCAGCCGGTGGTGACCCGCGAGGCGCACGCCGGGGCCCTGCAGGCGCGCATCCCCGAGCTGATCCGCGACGGGCGGCTGGAGGCAGCGGTGGGGCTGCCCCTGGGCCTGGATGAATCGCGGTTGATGATCTGCGGCAGCCCCGAGATGGTGCGTGACTGCCACAAGGCGCTGATGGAGCGGGGGTTTCGGCTCAGCCGGCTGGCGGCGCCGGCGCAGATTGCGGTCGAGAACGCCTGGTGATGGGGCGCGGCTGGGGAAGTGCGCCTTATATTGGTGCGTGGCGGGCTGTGGCGCACATTCGTGGTGCAGGCTTGCTCCGGGCGTGAGTTTTCAAGCGACTGATATTCAAGGGTTTTGTGGGTTCGCTTGATCTGGCGCGGCACTTGCTTGGTGCCGCGCTTCGATTCTGGAGCCCAAAATGGAGCAAGTCAGTCACGCCAGCAATGTGGTCTTCGTCCTGCTCGGTGCCATCATGGTGCTGGCCATGCACGCAGGCTTTGCCTTCCTCGAGGTGGGCACGGTGCGCAAGAAAAACCAGGTCAATGCCCTGGTCAAGATCCTGACGGATTTCTGCGTTTCCGCGATCGCCTATTTCTTCATCGGCTACACCATCGCCTATGGGGCCCACTTCTTCTCCAGCGCCGAGGTGCTGTCCCAGAAGAGCGGCTACGAGATGGTGAAGTTCTTCTTTCTCCTGACCTTCGCGGCGGCGATCCCGGCGATCATCTCGGGCGGCATTGCCGAGCGGGCCAGGTTCCACCCCCAGAGCATCGCCACCTTCATGTTGGTGGGCTTTGTTTATCCCTTCTTCGAGGGGATCGCCTGGAATGACAACTTCGGCCTGCAGCCCTGGCTGGAGGCCACCTTCGGCGCCAAGTTCCATGACTTCGCCGGCTCGGTGGTGGTGCACGCGATGGGTGGCTGGATCGCCCTGCCGGCGGTGCTGCTGCTGGGCGCCCGGCGCGGCCGCTACACCAAGGAGGGCAGCGTGTCGGCCCACCCGCCTTCCAACATCCCCTTCCTGGCCCTCGGGGCGTGGATCCTCACGGTGGGCTGGTTCGGCTTCAATGTGATGTCGGCCCAGACCCTCGACAAGGTGAGCGGGCTGGTGGCGCTCAACTCGTTGATGGCGATGGTGGGCGGCACCCTGGCGGCGATGGTGCTGGGCAAGAACGACCCCGGCTTCATCCACAACGGGCCGCTGGCCGGCCTGGTGGCGGTGTGTGCGGGCTCGGACCTGATGCACCCGGTGGGTGCGCTCGTCACCGGCCTGATCGCTGGCGGCCTGTTCGTGCAGCTGTTCACGATCACCCAGAACCGCTGGAAGATCGACGACGTGCTGGGCGTGTGGCCGCTGCACGGGCTGTGCGGTGCCTGGGGCGGCGTGGCGGCGGGGATCTTCGGCATCCAGTCGCTGGGCGGGATGGGGGGCGTGAGCTTGGCGGCCCAGCTCATCGGCACCGTGGCGGCCATCGTGGTGGCGCTGGCCGGCGGCGCCATCGTGTACGGCACGCTGAAGACCCTGGTGGGCATCCGCCTCGATCCGGAAGAGGAGTTCGAGGGCGCCGACCTGACCATTCACAAGATCACCGCGACCCCGGACCGGGAAACCCACTGGTAAGCGGGTGAGCCCGCCACCGCCTTGCCGCGGTGGCTTCAGGCCGCGAGCGCCGTCTCGGTTCCGTCTTCGGGCCAGGCGGCGTTTTCGTTGAAGCCGGCGGGGTCGGGGCGGGAGGTGTCGAGGTCGGGGACGAACAGCAGCGACGGCCACTCGTCGTCCACCAGAAACGCGGTGAGCTCGGGGCCGAAGAGGCGCTGCCAGGCTTGCCTCAGGGTTGCTTCGACGATGTGCATGCTCTGCTCCAGGGCTGATCGTTGCCGACCGAAGCCGGCTTTGATAGCGATGCTAGGGGCCCTGGATGACAGCCCGGCGACGCCGAGGCTGCAGCCCGGTTAACGCGGGCGGGGCCGGCCCTTGTCGGCACCCGCTCCGGGCGGCGGTCTTCAGGCGAGGGTGTAGAAGCGCACGTCGAGGGGCTCGGCGAGCAGGGGCTGGGTGTTGGTGACGACGGCCTTGAGGTGCGGTGTGGCCATGTGGGCGTCGATGGCGGCCTGGTCGGCCCATTCTTCGACAAAGGTGAATTCGGCCGGGTTGGCGGTGTTGGCGAGCAGCTCGTAGCGGATGCAGCCGGTTTCCTTGCGGGTCGGCTCGAGCATGGCCAGGCATTCGGCGCGCAGGGCGTCGATGGCGTCGGGGCGGGCGATGAAGCGGGCGATGATGCGGATGCTCATGGTGTTCTCCTGATGGGGTGATGGGCATGATCTGCCCGGGCATGGCCGCCGATTCTAGCCCATCGCCGAGGTGCCGCGGCCGGCTGACGGCTGTGCGTGGAGCCGGGCCTTGATGCGGGCCCCGGCCGGGCTGACTCTGGCGCGCCTTCTCGATGCCGTGCCGGGTTGTCTGGAGCGCCTGGCCTGAACGCAAAAAGGCCCTGGCGCGGGGTGAGCCGCGTCAGGGCTGCCGTGCGACGCAGGGCGGCTGTGCGTCAGAGCTGTTCCAGGCTCTCCTTGCCGATCAGTTTCCAGACCTGCGGCGCTTGCTGGCCGCGCAGGCGGACGAGGTAGACCTCGTCGTTGGCCTGCTTGATGCGCGCGCTGGCCTCGCTGGCCGGCAACTGCAGCAGGTGGGCCATGATCAGCGGCGTGACGCCGCCGTGGCTGACGACCAGCACGCTCCCTGTGGCCTGCCGGCTGCGGATCTGCTCGACGGCCGTCGCCACCCGGCGCGCCTGGCTGTTGAGGGATTCGCCGCCGTCCAGGCCGTCGTCCGGGTTGCCGGCGCGGCGCTTGAACTCGTCGCCGAGGGCGGCGTCGCGGCCGTCCTCGAACATGCCCTCGAACTTGCCGAAGCTGCGCTCCGCGAGGGCGGGCAGCGGTGTGGAGGCGACGTCCGGCACGGCCAGGGCGGCGGTCTCCCGGGCCCGGGCGAGGTTGCTGGTGTAGATGGCCGAGAAGCCGACACCCTTCAGTTTCTCGCCCAGCTGGCGGGCCTGGGCCTTGCCGGTGTCGTTGAGGGCGTTGTCGGTGGCGCCCTGCAGGCGCTTTTCCAGGTTCCAGGCGGTCTGCCCGTGGCGGGCGAGGTAGAGGTCGAGCGTGGCGTCCTCGGCCTGGGCGGTGAGGCTCAGGGTGGCCAGGCTCAGGGTGATGAGGGCGCCGGCGAGTTTTTTCAGGTGCTTGGTGGGCATGGCGGTCTCCGGTCAGCGGGCCTTGAGCAGCTCGGGTACGTGGAGCAGGATGAACTCGTTGTCGTCCTGCAGGTTCGGCTGGCGGGCGGCGGAGTAGGGCAGGTTGTTGTCGTTGGCGACGATGATGTGCTCGCCGTCCACCACGTCCACGTCCTCGATGGTGACGAAGGGGAAGCTGAACTTGCCGTCCTTGCCGCCGCGGCGGGCGAGCTGCTGCGGGTCGCGGATGTCAAGCAGGTCGATGTGGCCGATCTTCTTCACGAAGCCGTCGGCGTCGGCGTCCTTCAGGCTCACCTTGTAAACACGCTTGAAGCGGGCCGGCACGTTCTGGCAGTCGGGGCGGGCGGGGCCGTTGCAGGCGTGTTCGGGCAGGCCTTCGCCGTTGTCGCGCTCGATGATGAGGCCGGTGTCGGCGTCGATCATGTTGAAGTCGCCAATGTTGTTGCCGTTCTGCTCGAGGGCGTATTTCCACGAGCGGCCGGTCCATTCGCCCTTCGCGACGCTGAATTCGAGGATGCGCAGGTATTCGCGGCCGTCTTTCTGTTCCCACTTCTTCTCGTCGGCATTCCACAGCGGGCCTTCGAGGAGCGGGTAGAGGAACTGGCCGTCCGGCGAGGCGGCCATGCCTTCGTAGCCGCGGGAGCGGCGGGCGACGGTGGTGAAGCTGCCGGAGGTGGCCGGCGTCGTCACACTGAAGTGGTCGGGCGACTTGAGCACCTTGCCATCCACCCGCGTCTCGAACACCGCGAGCACCTTGCCCTGGCGGTCGGTCTTGAGCAGGTAGGGGCCGAGTTCGTCGCCGAACCACAGGGCGTCGCCGATGGGCTGGATGGACTCGATGTCGAAGTCTGCGCCGGTGAGGTAGCGCTTGCGGGTGCCTTCGTTGACGATCGGGAAGGGCACCTTGCCGTCGGGGTCGTGAATGAAGGCGCTGTGTTCGAGCTTGACACCGCCCTTTTTCCAGTCGGGCTTCACGCGGTGGAACATCAGCATGGCGTCGGCGCTGTTGCTGCGGGCGCCGTAGCCGTTGTCCTGCAGCACCCAGTAGCGGCCCGCGCCGCTGTGCTTGATGCCCGAGAAGCCCTGCACCGGCTGCCCCTTGAAGGGCAGTGCGACCTTCGTCGGGCGCGGGGCGGCCTTGTCCGACAGGTAGGAATGGCCCGGCAGGCTGCCCACGGCGTCCACCCGCCGGGCGTCGGCGGCGGTGTATTTGCCCGACACCGCCAGGCTGGCGGGGGCGTCCTTGGGCGGTGCGAGGAAGGTCTGGGCCGGCAGCAGGGCGTGGCCGGCGAGGGTGGCCGGGAAGGCCTGGTCGGCGTGGGTGAGCAAGGGGGCGAGGGCGCCGATCGCGAGGGCGATGAGCGTGGCGGGCTTCTTCAGCATGGGTGGGCCTGTCGGATGGACGAAGCCCGGGAAATTAGAGCGGCCGTGTTACAACGGCTTTGCGCGGAGATGGTGGCCGCGTTATGAGGCGTTATGGGGCGTTATGGGCCTGCCGCCCCGCCTGCCCGCTGGAGCCCGGCCAGCACGTCTGCGGGGAGGGTTTTGAGGTATTTGTCGGTCACCGGGCGCAGGCGGTCGGTCATCTTGCGCGCCTCGCCGTCGGGCAGCCGGGTGACGACCATGCCGCGCTTCCTGAGGCTCTCGAGCGCCGCACCCTCGAGGCGCCGCGCCTCGGCGCGCTGGAAGATGGCCGACTCGCGGGCCGCCTCCGACAGCACCGACTGGTGCGTGGCATCGAGCCCGTCCCAGACCTTCTTGCTGATGAGCACCGACTGCGGGTTGTATTGGTGCCGGCTGAGCAGCAGGTATTTCTGGACGCGGTCGAAGCGGTTGGCCTCGATGACGGTGAGGGGGTTGTCCTGGCCATCGACAGCCTTGCTCTCGAGGGCCGCGTAGACGTCGGGGAAGGGGATCGGGACGGCTTGCGCCCGTAGCGCCCTCACCCAGTCGATGTTGAGCCGGGTGGGGATCACCCGCAGGCTGAGGCCCTCGATGTCGGCGACGGTGTTGATCGGCCGCAGGTTGTTGGTGATCTGCCGAAAGCCCAGCTCGTAGTAGGCGAGGCCGACCAGCCCTTTGGCCTGCAGCGACGCGTGCATCGCGCGGCCGAAGGGGCTGTCGAGGATCGCGTCGGCCTCGCCGTCGCCGCTGAACAGCAGGGGCAGGTCGAACACCGCGAAGGCCCCCACCTGGTTGGACAGGATCCCCGAGTTGAGGGAGGCCATCTCAAGGGTGCCGGCCTGGAGCGCTGCGATGCTCACCTCGTCGGCGCCCAGCGTGCCGCCGGGAAACACCAGCACCTTGATCCGCCCCCGGGAGCGCACCTCGACGAGCTCGGCAAAGCGTTCCAGGCCGAGCACGATAGGGTGGCCCCTGGGGTTCTGGGTGGCGATCCTGAGCGTCTTTTCCTGGGCCGTCGCGGTGGTGGCCACGACGGCCAGGAGCACCGCGAGGCCGCGCAGGATCCAGGGGGTTCTCGCCATGATGTTTTCATCCAGCTTGCAAAAGCACGGCACAATTATGCTTGTCCGGCGGGCCTTTGGGGCCAGGCGGCCACATTTTATTCGCATCCACCCTGCGGAATTCCGCGGGCGTGCCGTAAGCGTTCCGGTGATCCCGGAAACTGTGGCGCAGGTGGCGTCAGACGCACGTTTCCGGGGGTGGCGGTATCTCTGTAAAGGCAGGTCCACATGTCGATTTTGCGCGTCCATCGCTGGCTCATCGCGCTGAGCGCCCTGGTCTCGGCCCTGACGCTGGGTTCGTACGGGCTGTCACTGCACTACTTCGACGCGCGTCTGCAGGCCCAGAACAACCGGGCCGAGCTCTCGCGCGGGCTTGAGCACATCCTGCACAGCCTGTACAAGACCAACAGCGCGCTTCACCTGTATGCCACCACCGGAGATCTGGCCCAGCGCAGCCTCTTCCAGACCGAGCTGACGATGGGCTTCGATCGCGAGGCAGCCTTCGCCTCGCTGCGCGTGGCGCCGCTCAACCAGCAGGAACGCCTCAGCCTGCAGCGCCTCCAGGAGCGCTACAACCGCTACCTCGCCCTGTCGGCGCAGATCGTCGATGCCGCCCAGCACAATCAGCTCGCCCGGGCCACCGAGATGGTGTCCGGGCTGGAGTTCCGCAATGTCGTCTCCACGCAGTTCGATGCCGTCGAGGAGCTGCGGGCCGCCCTGCTGCAGCGCCTGGGAGACGACATCGACACGCTCACCCGGCAGGCCTCCCTGGCCTCCAGCGCTGCCCTCGGCCTGCTGATCCTCAACCTGCTGCTGTTCTCGGCGGTGTCCTTGATCTTCGTGCGCCGGCAGTTGATCGAGCCCCTCATCCGCCTGACCGCCAGCACCGAGCAGATGTCCGCCGGCAACCTGGGGGTGGAGATCGCCCACCTCGACAACCAGACCGAGATCGGCGACCTGGCCCGGGCCCTCGACCGCTACCGCTCCACCAGCAGCGAGGCGGCCCGGCAGCGCTGGGTGCGCAGTGGCCTCGCCGACATCGGTGCCGCGCTGCAGCGTGCCGACACCCTGGCCGACTTCGCCCAGCGCCTGTTTGCGCCCCTGATGCCGATGTTCGGCGGGGGCGCCGCTGCCCTGTACCTCTGTGATGTCGATGCCTGCACCTTCTGTGGAGGCTGGGGAGGGCAGGAGCAGGCCCTGCGCGAGCGCCGCTTCCCCCTCGGCGAGGGGCTGCTCGGCCAGGTTGCCCGCGATGCCGAGCCCCGCGTCATCCGCGATCTGCCGCCGGGCTACCTGCTGCTGGCCTCCGGCCTCGGCGAGGCCGAGCCGGGTGTTCTCGTGCTCATCCCGCTGAAGGACGCCGACCTCGTCGTCGGGGTCCTGGAGCTGGCCCTGTTCAGCCCCCCCGACGATACCCAGTGGGCGCTGGTGCAGGAGTTGTCCGAAGCGATCACCCCACGCCTGATGGTGCTGCAGCGCAACCTGCACACCCAGGACCTGCTCGCCGAGACCCGGCGCCAGGCCGACACGCTGCAGCTGCAGACCGACAAGCTGGCCCAGCAGGCCGCTGACCTGGCCACCCAGCAGCGCCAGATCCAGGCCACCGAGGCGTGGTACCGCAACATCATCGAATCGGCGCCGGTCGGGATTCTGGTCGTCAACGAAAAGGGGCGCATCACGCTCTGCAACACCACCGTCGAACGCCTGCTCGGCCACGCCCGCAGCGAGCTCGAAGGGCAGCCCATCGAGACCCTGCTGCCCCTCGAGCGGCGCGAGCAGCACGTCGCGCTGCGCGACGGTTTCATCCGCGGAACCAGCCACTTCAACGAGGGCATCCTGGTGCGCGAGGTGGTGGGCCGCCACAAGGATGGCCATCTCATCCCGCTCGAGCTCATCCTCGACCGTCTGCCGGCCCTCGAGGGGCACGGCCGCAGCGTGTTTGCCGCGATCCTCGACATCAGCGAGCGCAAGGCCGCGGCCGAGGCACTCAACAAGGCCAACCGCGAGCAGACGGCGATCTTCGAGTCGGCCCGCACCGGGATCGTGCTCTTCAAGCACCGCACCATCGTGCATGCCAACCCGGCCTTCCTCAAGCTCTTCGGCTACGGCGCCGACGAGCTGATCGGCCAGAGTTCGCGGATCCTGCACATCGACGACGCCCACTACCAGGCGATCGGCACCGAGGCCTACCCGGTCATCGAGCGGGGCGAAACCTACCAGGGCGACCTGGAGCTGCGGCGCCAGGACGGCTCGACCTTCCTGTGCCACCTCATCGGCAGCGCCGTCGACCCGGACGACCCCGACGAGGGCGTGGTCTGGCTGATGGAGGACGTCTCCTACGAGCGGCAGGCCACCGAGACCATCAAGCGCGCCCGCCACGAGGCCGAGGAGGCCACGCGCATGAAGTCGGAGTTCCTGGCCAACATGAGCCACGAGATCCGCACGCCGATGAACGCGATCATCGGCATGACACACCTGGCCCTGCAGACCGACCTCGACCGCCAGCAGCGCAACTACCTCGAGAAGGTCGAGCGGGCGGGGCAGAACCTGCTCGGGATCATCAACGACATCCTCGACTTCTCGAAGATCGAGGCGGGCAAGCTGGCGATGGAGTCCATCGACTTCCGGCTCGAGGACGTCATGGACAACCTCGCCAACCTGATCACCCTGAGGACCGAAGAGAAAGGCCTGGAGCTGCTCTTCGACGTCAAGGCCGACCTTCCCACCGCCCTCGTGGGCGACCCGCTGCGGCTGGGCCAGGTGCTGATCAACCTGGGCAACAACGCCGCCAAGTTCACGGAGAAGGGCGAGGTCGTCATCGGCGTCGAGGTGGTCTCGCAGGACGACGATGCGGTCGAGCTGCATTTCTGGGTCAAGGACACCGGCATCGGCATGAGCAAGGAGCAGAGCGCCCGCCTGTTCGAAGCCTTCAACCAGGCCGACGCCTCGACGACCCGCCGCTACGGCGGCACCGGGCTGGGCCTGGCGATCTCGAAGAACCTGGTCGAGATGATGGGCGGGAAGCTGTGGGTCGAGAGCGAGCTGGGGCGCGGCTCGATCTTCCACTTCCGGGCGCGCTTCGGCGTGCAGAAGAACCCCTACCCCTATCGCATGTTCTACGCTGACGAGCTGCGCGGCGTGCGTGTCCTGGTGGTGGACGACAATGCTTCGGCGCGCGAGATCCTGGCGGGCATGACCCGCTCCTTCGGGCTCGACACCGACGTCGTCGGCACCGGCGCCGAGGCCCTCGACAAGATCGGTGCCGCGGTCGAGGCGGGTCAGCCCTACAGTCTGCTCTTGCTCGACTGGAAGATGCCCGGAATGGACGGCGTCGAGACCGTCCGCCGGGTCGAGGCCCTGTACCCCTTCTCCATTCCCGCCATCGTGATGGTGACCGCCTACGGCCGCGACGGAGTGATGACCCGCATCGAGAAGAGCGGCGTGGAGGTCAAGAACGTCCTCAACAAGCCCACCTCGCCATCGACGCTGCTGGAGGCCATCGGCCGCGCCCTCGACAAGGGCATCATGGCCGACACCCACGTGACCCGCCGCATCGACAGCTGTGAGGCCGCCGTGGCCCGGCTGCGTGGCGCCCGGGTGCTGCTGGTCGAGGATAACGACATGAACCAGGAGCTCGCCGTCGAGCTCCTCACCCGCGCCGGCCTGCTGGTCGAGGTGGCCAACAACGGGCAGGAGGCGCTGGACATCCTGGCGCGCGACCGTGACTTCGACGGCGTGCTGATGGACTGCCAGATGCCGGTGATGGACGGCTACAGCGCCACCCGGGAGATCCGCGGCAACCCGCAGCTTCGGCACCTGCCGGTGCTGGCGATGACCGCCAACGCGATGGCCAGCGACCAGCAGAAGGTGCTCGAGGCCGGCATGAACGACCACATCGCCAAGCCCCTCGACGTGGGGGTGATGTTCTCCACCATGGCCCGCTGGATCCAGCCCTCTGCCGCCCGGAGCGCCGCAAGCCAGGCCCTGCCGGCGTCTCCGGTGGCGCCCTCCGCGCCGGGGCTGACAGCTCTGCCCGGGGTCGACAGCGCCGCCGGGCTGGCCCTGGCGCAGAACGACCCGCAGCTCTACCGCAAGATGCTGGCCCTCTTCCTGGCCGGCCAGGCCGACTTCGCCAGCCGCTTCGCCCAGGCCGGGGAGGGGGGCGATGCGGCAGGGCAGGAGCGCTGCGCCCACACCCTCAAGTCCACCGCCGGCACCATCGGTGCCCACGCCCTGCAGGAGGCCGCCGCGCGCCTCGAGCTGGCGTGCCGCCAGGGGGCCTCGGATGCGGCGCGTCAGGTCATCCTGAGCGAAGTGCTCGCCCAGCTGCAGCCGGTGATCGACTGCCTCGGCGGCCTGGAGGCCGAAGCCCCGGCGCCGGAGCCCGTCGGGCTGCCCGATGCCGCCTCGCTCCGGGCCGTCATCGACCAGCTCGATGCCCTGCTGCTCGATTCCGACGGCGCCGCGGTGAAGCTCTGGGACAAGCACGCCGCGCACTTCAGGGCGCTCTGCCCGGCCCAGGCCAAGGCCGTATCGGCGGCGCTGGCCGACTTCGACTTCGACCTCGCCCGCGACGCGCTGCGCGGGTGTCGGGAAGCGCTGGCTTCGGCCGCCGCCTGATGCATCACCCACGCCGGGAGGCGACGATGGAGTCCACGCACGACATGCTCACCAAACCCACCCTGCTGGCCGTCGACGACACCGCCGACAACCTTACGCTGCTTAACGACCTGCTCTGCCGGCAGTACAAGGTCAAGCTCGCCAACAGCGGCGAGAAGGCGCTCAGGATCGCGGCGGCGATGCCCCCGCCCGACCTCATCCTGCTCGACATCATGATGCCCGAGATGGACGGCTACGAGGTGTGCCGGCAACTCAAGCTGCAGCCGGCCACGCGGGACATCCCGGTGATCTTCCTCACTGCCCGCTCCGACGCCGAGGCCGAGCGGGCCGGGCTGGAGGCGGGGGCCGTCGACTACGTCACCAAGCCCTTCAATCCGCCGGTGCTGCTGGCGCGGGTCAGGACCCACCTGGCGCTCAAGGCGCAGACCGACTTCCTGCGCGACAAGAGCGCCTTCCTCGAGGCCGAGGTGGACAAGCGCACCCGGGAAATCCGGGCGATCCAGGACGTCACCATCCACACCATGGCGTCGCTCGCCGAGACCCGCGACTCGGAAACCGGCAACCACATCCGCCGCACCCAGCACTACGTGAAGGCGCTGGCCCTCTGCCTGTGCGAGCACCCGCGCTTTGCCGCCGTGCTCACGCCGCGCTATATCGACATGCTGTTCAAGTCGGCGCCGCTCCACGACATCGGCAAGGTCGGCATCCCCGACGCCATCCTGCTCAAGGCCGGGCGCCTGACGCCGGAAGAGTTCGAGATCATGAAGACCCACACCACTCTCGGCCGGGAGGCTATCGAACACGCCGAGCAGCAGCTCGGCATGCAGGTGGATTTCCTGTCGATGAGCAAGGACATCGCCCAGTCCCACCAGGAAAAGTGGGACGGCTCCGGCTATCCCCAACAGCTGGCGGGCGAGGCGATCCCGCTGTCGGCCCGCCTGATGGCGGTGGCCGATGTGTACGACGCCCTCATCAGCCGCCGCATCTACAAGGCCGCCATGACGCACGAGCAGGCCGCGGCGATCATCGTCGCGGGTCGCGGGCAGCATTTCGACCCGGACATCGTCGATGCCTTCCTGGCCATCCAGGAGGAGTTCCAGGCCATCGCCTGGCGCTTTTCCGACACCGAGGCCGGGCACGGCGGCTGAGTGTCGGGCGCCCATGCGGATCACTGTGTCGCCCGGGCAGCCTTCTTTTCCCGCCTGTTGCCGACGGCTAGCCCGGGGGATGCCCGCTCCGCGCTGGGCGGCCTGTTTCGAGGCCGCCAGCTGGCCTGGGGCTTCAGCCCCAAACTTACTTAAGCCTTGTTCGATAACGGCCGCCTGGCCGCCGGCCGGGATCTGGCCGAGATCCGCCGGACTGCCGCGCTGGCCGAATACGAGAAGATCGTCCAGGCGGTCTTCCGACGGAGGCCGGCTGGCGAGGCGCCATGGGGTGATGCCGTGCCTCGCCCGGAAGGGGTTCAGGCGCCGGCTGCGTGGCCGTGCCCTGGGGGGCTCCGGGCCTGCTCGAGCGGCTGTTGCATCGCCCGGCTCTGGCCCAGGGGGCGCCACGTTAGTGGAGGGTGGGCGGTCTGCTGCCGGCCTGGGTGCCGTCCGGGCGCTCCAGCTCGTCATCGTCGAGGTAGTCGTCCGGGCCGCTGTTCAGGATGTCGGCGATTCTGGCCTCGGCCATCGCAATGTGGCTCTCGTGCAGCTTCTTCTTGGCGGCGGCCAGGGCCTCCTCGGCGCGGGCGGCTTCTTTCTCGAGGGCGAGCATTTTCTCGTAGGAGGCGGTGGCCGCCTCGAGGATGGGGGCGAGCGTGCCGAGCTTTTCGGGGGGCATGGCCTTGAGGGCCAGGAGGAACTCGATGTCCTCCTTGAGCTGTCTGGCGCTGAGTCGTTTCGGGCGCTTGGGCTTGGGTGGGGTCTTGGGCTTGGTCATGGGCCCTCCTGGGGCGCTGGATGCCTGTCTGCAGCCGTAATACTAGGCTCGACCCTTGTGCGGCGTAAAGAACATTGTCGTATTTGGGGTGCCCGGCGTCATGGGGCCGGTTGCAGGGGAGGCCGCCGGGTTCAGGCGGCGAGCCAGCGGTCGCGGCCTTCCTGCTTGGCCCGGTAAAGGGCGGCGTCGGCCTGGCCGACCAGCTGTTCGGGCGTCTGCGCCCCAGCGCTCCCGAGGCTGCTGACGCCGATGCTCACCGTTACATGGCCGAAGGCTGACGCGGGGTGCGGGATCCTGAGGTCGGCGAGCTCCCGCCGGATCCGTTCGGCCAGGGCGCCGGCTTCTGCGAGGCCGAGATTGCTGGCCACCACCGCAAACTCCTCACCGCCGATCCGGGCGGCAAATTCGCCCCCGCGCTGGGCGTTCCTGCGCAGGACTTCGGCGAACTTCCGCAGGCAGATGTCCCCAGCGGGGTGGCCCAGCGCATCGTTGTATTTCTTGAAGTGATCGACGTCGATCATCAGCATCGACAGGCTGGCCCCGTTGCCGCGGGCGCGGTTGTATTCTGTGGCCAGGGTCTCGTCGAAATAGCGCCGGTTGAACAGGCCGGTGAGCGGGTCGGTGGTGGAGAGGCGGGCGAGCTCGGCGTTTGCCGTCTCGAGCTTGCCGGCCTGGGCCGCCAGGGTTTTCAGGCTGGCAGAAAGGCGCAGGTTGAGGGACACGATGTAGGCGGCGAGCAGCCCGCCCAGCACGATCGCCACGCCCCCCCAGATCAGGGCACGGTGCGCCCATTCCGGCAGGGCCTTTTCGGACGAGAACATGAAGCCATCGAGGGAGAAGTCCGTGGGCATCATGCCGCTCGCCGCATAGACCTCTCCGATGCTCTGCCAGCGCTCCCGGCTCATGTAGCCGATATCGACGACGTCGGTCTGGAAGAGGTTGTAGGTGGCCTGGGCCTCGAGCCTGAGCTCGGTTCTATCCATCTTTGGCCGATATTTTCGCAGGATCAGATCGGCGATCTCGGCCTGGTTGGTGAGGGCGTAGCGCCAGCCGGCGATCAGGGCGTCGCGCATGGCTGCAACGGTTTGCGGCTGTTGCTGGGCGAGCTGCCGCGAGGTGAACAAGGTGTCGCCGTAAAGATTGATGTTCAGGTCCCGGGGGTTGAAGATCTGGTAGGGGATGTTCTGGCGGGCCGCCTCGAAGGGCTCGGTGGAGATGTATGCCGTCATGGCGTCCACCCGGACTGCCCCGTCGGCCGTCAGGCTCGATACCTGGCCGGAGTGGGGTAGCAGCCGGATGCGGTCGATATCGACGCCGGCAATCTTCAGGTAGGCCATCAGCTCGGCGGAGTGGGACTCGCCCATCAGGGTCTTGCCCTCGAGGTCGCGCACCGAGCGCAGGCCGGGGTCGGACCGGGCCAGGATCACGAACGGGGAGTGCTGCAGGATGGCCGCCACGGCCACCACCGGCCGACCGGTATTGAAATCGATCAGCAGCGACGAGTTGCCGATGCCGAATTCTGCATTGCCGGCCACGACGACGGCCGTGGAGTCGATGAGCGGGCCGCCCTCGATAACTCGACAGCGAGCCCCGCGCGCCGGAAATAGCCCTGCTCGATCGCGGCATAAAACCCGGCAAACTGGAATTGGTGCGTCCATTTCAGCTGGACGCGGACTTTCTGCAGATAACCGGCGCCTCCGGGCGGCAGGGTGTCGGCAAGGGCTGTGGAGGCGCCGCTCCCGAGCGCGAGCAGAACGGTGACCGCGAGGCGAATCAGTGCTTCTGCTAGCTTGCGCATGGGTGTCGTCGATGGTCTTGCGCGCAGGCCGGGCCTTCCCCATCGGATGGCCTGCCGCGCCCTCCGATTCTATCCAGCCACCCCGAAAACGACAAAGGATTAGCCGCGGCCTGCCGTCGGCATGAGGGTGGCGTCGGAGCGCCCACGGCTGGCGGCTTCCCGCCCTCGGGCAATTTGCCCGCCGTGCCCGGCGATATTGCCCGAGCCCTGCCCGGGCGCGCTTCTCAGCGAGGCCGGCGCCTAGAATCCAGGCGTACGACAGACACGACCGCCAACCCGTGCGCCCCTTCGGAGACCGCCCATGAAACGCTTCCCCCGCCGCCAGCTTCTGCTGGGGCTTGCCGCCCTGTTGCTCACCAGCCATCTGCCGGCCCACGCCGACGAGCAGATGGACGCCATCCACAAGCGTGGCCGGCTGAAGGTGGCCGTTTACAACGACTTCCCGCCGTATTCCGACGCCGGCAAGGGCATCGACGTCGAACTCGGCCGGGCCCTGGCCGCCCGGCTGGGGCTGCAGGCCGAGATCATCGGCTTCATGGCCGGCGAGGACATGGGCGACGACCTGCGCAACATGGTCTGGAAGGGCCACTACCTGCGTGGCGATCCGGCCGACGTGATGCTCCGCGTGCCGGTGGACCCGCTGTTTGCCAAGGAGCACGCCCAGGCCCGCATCTTCGGCGCCTACCAGCAGGAGGTGATGGGCATGGCGCGGGTCGCCAGCCGCATTCCGGCGCCCAATGGCTCGGCCGCGGTGGCGCTGGAGGTGTTCACCCGCGAGAAGATCGGTGTCGAGGGCGACACCCTGGCGGACGCCTTCCTGGGCAGCGTGCTGCAGGGCCGGCTGCGCTCCAACGTCAGCCATTTCCGTTCGATCGGCGAAGCGGTGGCGGCGCTGAAGGATGAACGCGTGGCCGCCGTGATGGCGCCCCTCACCGAGCTCGAGGGCGCCCTGGCGGGCGAGACACGCTTTGCGGTGGAGGAGGCCCGGCTCGGCGAGCTCAGCCCCAGGCGCTGGGCCATCGGCATGGCCGTGAAGGCCGATTCCGGCGACCTCGCCACAGCCCTCAACGACGCTTTGGCCGCGCTGCAGAAGGATGGCACCGTGACTGCGATCTTCAAGCGCCACGGCGTGACCCTCCGCAGCAACTGAACCTGCCCTTCGATACCCGGACCGACCCATGCGCACCCCCATCCGACTGCTTCCCGCCCTCCTTAGCTTGGCGCTCGCGCCGGCGTTCGCCGCTGACATCGACTGGCCGACCTACGGGCTGGACCTCAGCAACCAGCGCTACGCCACCCCCAGCCAGATCAACACCGGCAACGTGGGCAAACTCACCCGCGCGTGGGCCTACCAGAGCGGCGTGAAGGCCACCTTCCAGAGCACGCCGATCATGGTCGATCGCACCGTGTACCTGTCGCTGCCCTTCAACGGCGTGGTGGCGCTCGATGCCGTCACCGGCAAGCAGCTATGGCGCTACGAGCACCCGCGCAAGAAGGATTACCCCATGTGCTGCGGCCCGGGTAACCGGGGCGTGGCGGTGGCCGACGGCAAGGTCTTCATCGGCACTGTGGATGCGCGGCTGGTGGCGCTGGACGCAAAATCCGGCAAGGTGGTGTGGGACGTGGAGGTGGCCGACAGCGACAGCGCCCGGCAGGAATCCGTTGCCACCCTCAACGAGTCCGACCCCCTGCGCAAGGCCACCATCGCCGGGCAATCGGGCGTCGGCATCGCGATGGCGCCGGTGGTGCACAAGGGCAAGGTGCTGATCGGCGTGACTGGCGTGGGTTACGGCCTGCATCTGGATTCCGACCGGGACGGCGCGCCTCTGGGCGCGGTGGTGGGCTTTGCCGGCAACTACGGCCGGCCGGGCTTCCTCGCGGCCTTCGACGTGGCCACCGGCAAGCGCGTGTGGCAGTTCGACACCATCGCCCCGACCCACTGGGAAGGCGAATTCCGCCGCACCACGCCCGACGGCGTGCCGCTCAATCGGGACGTCGAGAAGGAGCGCGCCGACCTGCACAAATACCCGGACGCAGCCCGCTACGGCGGCGGCTCGGCGTGGTCCACGCCGGCCATCGATACCGAAAACGGCCTGCTCTACTTCGGCACCGGCAACCCGTCGCCCCAGATGGACGGTACCTCGCGGCCGGGCGACAACCTGTACACGGTGTCGCTGGTGTGCCTGGATGTGGCCACCGGCAAGATCCGCTGGCACTACCAGCAGGTGCCCCATGACCAGTGGGGCTACGACGTGGCGAGCCCGGCGGTGCTGTTCGACTACCCCCACCAGGGCAAGCTGGTGCCGGCGGTGGGCCAGGCGGCCAAGATCGGTTGGTACTACATCCACAACCGCCTCACTGGCGAGTTGCTGAAGAAATCCGACGAGTTCGTGGAGCACCACAACACCTTCACCAAGCCCACACCGGAAGGCAAGGTGATCCTGCCCGGCGTGCTGGGCGGCATCAACTGGTCGCCCACCTCGGTGGATGCGAAG
>JAEUNU010000075.1 GCA_016789125.1 Zoogloea sp.
GATGTGGAAAGGGCCGGTCAGATGGCCTGACCGGCCCTTTCCCGAAGAGAGCGAAACGTCTCAGCGGTAGACCAGCACCGGAATCTTGCTGTGGGTGAGCACCTTCTGGGTCTCGCTGCCCAGCAGGAGCCCGCTCAGGCCGCGCCGGCCGTGGGACGCCATGAAGATGAGGTCGCTGCCGTTGCGCTGCGCGGCGGCGATGATGGCCTCGAAAGGTACCTCGCTGACCACGGTATCACCGTTGGACTCGATGCCGGCAGCCGTCGCAGCGGCGTTGTAGCGGCTGAGGATCTTCTCGGCTTCGGCCGCGGCGGCCCTGCTGAACTGCTCTGGTGTGGTGGGGTCGAACAGTGCACCTTCTCCGTATAGCGGTGTCGGGAAATCGGGTTGGGCGTAGAAGAAAGTGATTCTTGCGCCCGCGTCCTTGGCAAAGCTGATCGCCCGCTCGACCGTGGAGTCCGAGAGTTCGGAGCCGTCGGTGGGAACGAGAATATTCTTGAACATGAGGTCACTCCGATCGGGAAGGGAACGCGTACATTATAGGACCGCCTGAGTCCCGTGGCCGTTTGATGCAGGTCAATCGACTGTCGACGAGGAGGCGTGAACATGCTGATGGACGCCGAAGGATGTCATCGCACCGGTCGCTCCGTCCGGGCGAAGTTCGTGAAGGAGAATTTCTGTGAGTCAACGTGTCCCTGCCGCACCGATCGAGCTTGCACGCAAGTCCCTCCGGACGCTTCATGACAGTGTCGAATCGTCGGTCGACCCCCTCGGCATGGCAGCGCCGCTGGTCCATGCCCAGCTCGCCTGGATGGCCCACCCCCAGGAACTCGCCGACACCATGGCGAGCATTTCCAGCAGCCTCTGGGCCCTCCAGTGGCACACCTGGCGGCGGGCGATGGGCCTGCCCAGCGAAGACCCCCTGAAGCCCAACGCGGACGACGTGCGCTTCGCGGACAAGGTCTGGGAGGAGTCGCCCACCTGGGATCTCGTCAAGGAGTGGTATCTGGTCTTCACCCACCACGTCCAGGACATGCTCTACGAAACCCCGGGCTTGTCCCAGAAGGAGCGTCGAAGGGCGGCGTTCTGGTGGCGGAAGTGGCTCAACGCCGTCGCGCCCACCAATTTCCTGATGACCAATCCGGTTGCCATGCAGCGGGCTGTCGAGACCCGGGGCGACAGCCTCGTGAAGGGCATGCGGAATTTTCTCGACGATCTGCAGGCGGGCAACATCCGCATGACCGATCCCGGTGACTTCAAGGTCGGCAAGAACCTGGCGCTGACGCCCGGCAAGGTGGTGTTCCGCAACCGGCTCCTGGAGGTCATCCACTACACGCCTAGCCAGCCCCGGGTGCACCAGACGCCGGTGGTGATCGTCACGCCCTGGATCAACAAGTTCTACATCCTCGACCTCAACCCCAAGAAGAGCCTGGTCCGCTACCTGCTAGATCAGGGGCTGGATGTGTTCATCACCAGTTGGAAGAACCCGGGCGAGGAGATGCGCGACGTGCGCTTCGACGACTACCTGAGCGAAGGTGTCCAGAGTCTGGTAGACACTGCCCGGGCGGTCAGCGGCTCGCCCAAGGTGCATGCGATCGGCTACTGCATCGGCGGGACGGCGCTCACCACCTACATGGCCTGGGCCAACCGGCATTACGCCGAAGAAGACGTGCCGGTCGCCCACTGCACCTTGTTCACCACCCTGGTCGATTTCCACAAGCCGGGCGACATCGAAGTGTTCGTGGACGAGGGCAGCATCAGGTACATCACCCAGAACATGGAGAAGAAGGGCTATCTGGACGGCGCCGAGATGGCCTCGGCCTTCCGGCTGCTCCGCTCCAACAGCCTCATCTGGCACTACGTCGTGCATGGCTGGCTGTATGGCGAGACGCCGCCGCCCTTCGATGTGCTTTACTGGAACATGGACGCGACGCGGATGCCCTATGCGATGCATGCCTGGTACCTGCGCGAGCTCTACCTGCACAACCGCCTGATCGACAAGGATGCGCTCACGGTGGCAGGCGAGCCGATCGACCTCGGCCGGATCAAGCAGCCGGTGTATGCGGTCGGGGCCGAGGATGACCACATCGCGCCGTGGCGCCAGACCTTCAAGACCCTCAACCACCTGAGCGGCCCGAAGCGCTTCGTGCTGTCGAGCTCGGGGCACATCCTGGGCATCGTCAACCCACCCGTCGATCCGCCCAAGCGCCGTTTCTGGGTCGGCCAGGTGCGTCGCACCGATACGGCGGAGGGTTGGCAGGCGGACGCAGCCGAGCAGGCAGGAAGCTGGTGGCCGGACTGGATGACGTGGCTCAAGCCCCAGTGCGGCGAGCTCATCGACGCGCCGCCGGTGGCGACCGAGGCGTTTCCTGCGCTGGCCGACGCGCCGGGCACCTATGTGCTCGAGCGCTGAGTTCTTGATGCCAGGCCGGGGCAGGGCTCACCCGGTCGGCATTAGTGCCCGCCAGGCTTCCAGGCGGCGGGCAAAGCTGTAGCCGGCATTGGCCGGGCTGGTGGAGGGCAGGCGCATGAAGTGCAGCGGGCGTGGCGGCAGCGTCCGCAGCACGTGGCGCCGGAAGCTGGTTTCCGCCATCGTGCCGTTGAAGAAAACCTGGACGATGCGAGGGTGCTCGCTCAGGAAAGTGGCAAAATCGTTGGGCACGATGCTTGCCGGATCGATGTTGCCGTCCAGGCTGCCTTCCCGCTCGCAGCTCTGGAGTACGTCCCACAGGGCGAAGCCGGCACCGGTCAGCTTCAGCAGGCGTTCAGCGTAGGGCAGCGTCGGGTGGGCGCCGACCAGTTCGCCGAGTATCGGCCAGAACAGGTTGCGTGGGTGGGCGTAGTATTCGCCGGCTGTGAGCGAGGCCCGTCCGGGCATGCTGCCCAGGATGAGCGTGCGGGCATCGGCCGCGGCAACGGGTGGAAAGCTGTACAGCAGGGCCATGGGCTAGCACCCCGCCCGGCGCTGCAGCGCTCTCTGCGGCGTCGTGCATGCGCGCCTCGGTTGGTTCTGCGGGAGAATGCTGAGTGTCGACATGATATGAAGTCAATGAAGCGGTAGGAGAGCAGGAAATGAAGCAGCGCGCCCACGTACTGGTCGTCGACGACCAAGCCGACAATCTGCTGATACTCGAGGATGCCTTGTCGGATGTTTACGAGGTCCACCCGGCCGTGAATGGCCGAGAGGCGCTGCGTTACCTCAATGGGGGCGGGCGCGCCGACCTGATCCTGCTGGACGTGATGATGCCCGAGATCGACGGCTACGAGGTGTGCCGTCGCCTCAAGTCGTCCGAGTCCACGCGCACCATCCCGGTCCTGTTCCTCACCGGCCTCGACCGCCCCGAGGACGAAGAGCGGGGGCTCGAGCTGGGCGCCGAAGACTTCATCCACAAGCCGATTTCGCCGCCCGTGGTGCGGGCGCGGGTGCGCACCCACCTGGCCCTGTCCCGGGCCACGCGGGCGCTGGAGCGGCGCAATGCCGACCTCGAGCTGCTGGTGGCCGAACGCACCGCCGAGATCAGCGAGCAGGCCCGCCGCCTGGTTAGCAGCAAGCAGGAGGTGATCGCGGCCCAGGCCGCCACCATCACCGCCTTCTGTGCCCTCGCCGAAGCCCGCGACAACGAGACCGGCAACCACATCCGCCGTACCCAGCACTACGTACGCATCCTCGCCGAGGCCCTGCAGGACCACCCGCGGTTCCGCGATGAACTCGACGACGAGGTCATCCAGCTTCTTTTCAAGTCCGCGCCGCTCCACGATGTGGGCAAGGTGGCCACGCCCGACGCGATCCTCCTCAAGCCGGGCAAGCTCACGCCCGACGAGTGGGTCCTGATGAAGCAGCACTGTGAGTACGGGCGCAATGCCATCCTGCAGGCCGAGAGCGCGCTCGGCGGCGTCACCGACGCCTCCTTCCTGCAGTACGCCGCCGAGATCGCCTACGGCCATCACGAGCGTTGGGACGGCAGCGGCTACCCGCAAGGCCTAGCCGGCGACGCCATTCCCCTCTCGGCCCGCCTGATGGCGATAGCCGATGTCTACGATGCGCTGATCTCACGCCGGGTCTATAAGCAGCCCATTCCCCACGAAGAGGCGATCCAGATGATGCTGGCCGAGCGTGAGCGACATTTCGACCCGGACATCGTCGACACCCTCGAGGCGGTGGCCGGGAAGTTTGCCGAGATCGCCCAGAACTTCCGCGACGAGCCCGAAGAGGGCTGAGCCCTTCCGGGCCTTATTCGGCCCTTGCTGGACAGTGCGCTTCAGGGGTGGGGTCGATCGCCCGGCCGACGTGGCTGGCCCTGCTCAAGTTGCCGGCTCAACCGTGCCAGCAGCGTGCACCCGGCCCAGTAGATTGTCGCCAGGAAGATCCACGCCTCCAGGTAGAACGGGCGCCACTGGGCGTCGCCGGCAAGGGCGAGGCCGAGCGAGCCGGTGAGCTCGTAGAGGCTCACGATGGTGACCAGCGAAGTGTCCTTGAACAAGGCGATCGCACTGTTGGCGAGAGACGGCGCGACCGCGCCGAGCACCTGGGGCAGCACAACGTGCCGCTGGGCCTGCCAGGGCGTGAAGCCGAGGGCCGCCGCGGCGTCCAACTGGCCAGTCGGAATCGCCTGCAGCCCGCCCCGGACGATCTCCGACAGGTAGGCCGCGGCGAACAGCACGATGGCAATCAGCACCCGCCACAGCATGTCGAGCGCCATGCCGTCCGGAAAGAACAGCGGCAGCAGGAAGGACGCCACGAAGAGCGCCGCCACCAGCGGGATGCCCCGGGCCAGTTCCACGTAGCCGGTGAGGATGCCGCGCAGTACCGGCAGCCGTGAGCGCCGCCCATAGGCTACCGCGATACCGAGGGGCAGGGCGCCGGCCATGCCGGCGGCGGTGAGCAGCAGCGTGAGCGGCAGCCCGCCCCACAGCTCGGTGGGCACGGCCTCGAGCCCCGCGAAGCCGCCGCCGAGGATGGGCAGGGCTGCCAGCGGCGGCAGTGCCAGAACGGCCGCCAAGCGGCCACCGGAGAGCCGGCCAAAGGCCGCCACGAGCCAGCTGCCGGCGATCAGCCCGGCAGCGAGCGCCGGGCGCCACAGGGCGTCGGCCGGGTAGCGGCCGAGCACGATGAAACGCGCCTTCTCGGCCACCACGCCCCAGCAGGCGCCCCGGCCCTGGAGGGCCTCGCAGGCGGCCGGGTCGGGCTGGAAGACTGCATTCACCAGGCCCCAGCGGACGAGCGGCGGCAAGCACACCAGCGCGGCAGCCAGCACGCCCAGGCTCAGCACGGCGTTGAGCGGGTCGCCGAAAAGGCGGCGCAGGCCCTGGCTACTCATTCGTGGCTGCCCCGCAGGCTGCGGGCCTCCAGGTGGCGGCTCAGCGCCGCGGCGGCAAGCGACAGCAGCAAATATACGGCGATCACGATCGACAGGCACTCGATGGCGCGGCCGGTCTGGTTGAGGCTGGTGCCGGCCACCGACACCAGGTCCGGGTAGCCGATGGCCACCGCCAGCGAGGCGTTCTTGAACAGGTTGAGGAGCTGACTCGTGACGGGCGGCAGCGCGGCTCGCCAGGCCTGGGGCAGCACCACCAGCAGGAAGGCCTGGCGCGGCGTCATGCCCATCGCCAGCGCGGCGAGGCGTTGGCCCGGGGGGAGCGCCTCGACGGCTCCGCGCAGGGTCTCGGCGATGTAGGCCGCGCTGTAGAGCACCAGGCCGAGCAGCATCGCCAGGTATTCCGGGGTCAGGCGGGCGCCGCCCTCGATGCCGAAGCCGGCAATCTCGGGCGTCTCGAAGCCCTGTTCGCCCCACCAGGGCAGGGCCAGCCCCGACTTGCTGAGATAGACGCCGGGGCCGAGGCGCAGCGCCGCGTCGGCGGCCGGCAGCAGGTCGGTGAGGATGAAGTACCAGGCCAGCAGCTGCAGGAGCAGCGGCACGTTGCGGAATGCGTCGATGGCGCCACTCGCCAGCCCGCGCAGCAGCGGGTTGTCGCCCATCCGGGCGAAGCCGGTGAGGATGCCCACCGTGAGGGCCAGCACGACGCCGGGCAGCGCGACCCGCAGGGTGTTCGCCAGCCCGGCGGCGAAGGCGCGCAGCGTGGTGTCCTCGGGTTCGAAGGCGAGCAGGCTCTCACCCAGCGCAAAACCAGCCGGCTCAAGCAGGAAGTCGAAGCCGCTGCGGATGCCGCGCTGGGCGAGGTGCTCGGCGGTCGTGGTGGCCAACAGCGCGGCCAGCCCGAGGAAGACCGCCAGGATCAGCGCCTGGGCCAGCCTTGCGGTGTGGCGCGGGGCCATGGGTCAGCGCAGCGGCTGGGCGTACAGGATGCCGCCCTTGTTCCACAGGGCGTTGAGGCCGCGGGGCAGCTTGAGGGGTGAATCGGCTCCCACGTTGCGGTTGAAGATCTCGCCGTAGTTGCCCACCGCCTTGACGGCCCGGGCGGCCCAGTCGCGGTCGAGGCCAAGGCTCTTGCCCAGGTCTTCGCCGACCCCCAGGAAGCGCTGGATCGCCGGGTCGGGCGAGGCCTTGAGGCCGTCGACGCGGGCCTGGGTGATGCCCAGCTCCTCGGCCTCGATCAGTGCGTTCACCGTCCATTTGACGATCGCGAACCATTCGTCATCGCCACGACGTACAGCCGGCGCCAGGGGCTCCTTCGAGATGATTTCGGGCAGCACCGTGTAGTCGTCGGGGTTGGGGGCTTCCTTGGCGCGGATGAAGGCCAGCGCCGAGGCGTCGGTGGTGTAGGCCTGGCAGCGCCCGCTGAAGAAGGCCTTGATCGACGGCTCGAACTTGTCGAAGACGACCGGCTTCACCTTGACGCCCTGGGCGCGGAAGTAGTCCGACATGTTCTTCTCGGTGGTGGTGCCCGACTGGACGCAGATCTCGGCGTTCTTCAACTGCTTGGCGCTGCTCACCTTCGACTTTTTGGCGACCATGAAACCCTGGCCGTCGTAGTAGGTGACCCCGGCAAAGTGCAGCCCGAGGGCGGCGTCGCGGGTGAGGCTCCAGGTGGTGTTGCGGGACAGGATGTCCACCTCGCCCGACTGGAGCGCCGTGAAGCGCTGCTGGGCGCTGAGGGGCACCCAGCGCACCTTGCTGGCGTCGCCGAGCACGGCGGCAGCAATGGCGCGGCAGACGTCCACGTCGAGCCCGCGCCATTGCCCCTGGCTGTCGGCAGCGGCGAAGCCAATCACGCCGGTGCTCACGCCGCAGGCCAGCTGGCCGCGGGACTTGATGCCGTCCAGTGTCTTGCCGGCATGGGCCGGGGCGGCGACGCAGGCGAGGGCGGCGAGGGCCAGGGCGCCGATGCGGGCGCGGGCTCTCGGGGATGTAAGGAGTCGGTACATGATGGGGAGTAGAAACACCAAAGAGAGCCGTAGCTTAGCGGGCTTCGGCCGTTTGGTGCAAAGCAGCAGGCGCGGCGGGTCTCAGCGCGGGAAGTACATTTTTTGCTTCTCGAGCTTGTAGGTCCAGGGCAGGCCGGCGTTCTTCCAGCCGTTCACGATGCGCTGGCCGGCCTGGGGGCCGTCCTTGGCCGCGTCGCCTTCGAAGCCGTCGGTGATGCTGTAGACCTGCGTGTAGCCGGCGTTGGCCAGCAGGTCGGCGGCGCGGGCGCTGCGGTCGCCGGAGCGGCAGATCAGGATCACCCGGTCGGCTTTGGTGAGGCCCTTGGCCTTCAGGCGGCTCTCCGCTTCGGGCAGGAAGTCGCTGTTGGCCATCAGCTGGTACATATGGCGCCGGTCGTCCCAGTCGGTCATCAGCTCCTGGTGTTCCACGTAGGGCACCAGACCGTCAGCCATGGTGGGCATGCCAACGTACATCGCCTCGGCCCGGGTGCGCACGTCGAGGAAGAGGGTGTGGGCGGCGTCCTTGCGCAGGATTTCGTGGGCCTCCCGGGGCGTGAGGTAGAGCTGGAGCTTGGAGCGCTTGATCTCGGGCAGGCTGGCCGGGTCCACCTCCCCGGCAAGGCCGTGGCCAGGGAGGCCCAGGGCGCACAGCGCGAGCATGGCGCAGGCCGCAAAATGTCTCATACTTCCTCCGTAAGACTCGTTCGGTTCAACCCCAAGAGAGGCTGATGATGAAAATGAAAACCTTGATACCCCTCGCCGCCGGCCTGCTGGCTGGCGCGGCCTGGGCGGGCGACCCGGCGCTCGGCGAGAAGATGGTCACCGAGAAGAACTGTGCGGCATGCCACCAGCGCCTCGTGGGCGGCGATGGCTCGAAGATCTACCTGCGCGATTCGCGCCGGGTCAAGACCTTGTCGCAGCTCGGCGCCCAGGTGAGCTACTGCAGCAGCCAGCTCAAGACCGGCTGGTTTCCCGAGGACGAGGAGCACGTGGTGGCCTGGCTCAACCACCGCTACTACAAATTCTGACCGGTCCGCTGACCGGCCTCAATCGCGGCGGGTTGCGGGTATCGCCTCGAGGGCCTGCACGACGCGCTTCTCCAGGTAGCCGCCGTAGAGCCCGACGCTGTCGCCGCCCAGCAGGGCCTCGGCGCGGGGCTGTCCCGCTGCGTCGAGAAACAGCACGGTGGGGGCGAACTTCACCTTGAGGCGTCGGGCCACGTCGGCGTGGCTGGTTTTCTGGCCGTCGAAGTCGATGAGCTGCCGGGTGCTGCCTATGCCCACCTCGCGGATGCGCACCCGCTCGCGAAAGCGCGGGTCGTCGGGCAGGGCGGGCAGGTAGGCCTGGCGCACCGCCACGCAATAGGGGCAGTCGGGCAGGCTGAACAGCACCACGTAGAGCCGGTCGGGCCGGCCGCCGGCTTCGTGGAGGCTGCTCGGCAGCGGCGCCGGGCCCGCCGCGGCGTGTGTGGCGAACAGCAGGGCAGCAAGCGGGGCGCTCAGGCGGGCGAACATGGTGTGCAGCTTACTTGGCGAGGGATTCCCGCTCCAGCGTCAGGTAGGTGCCATAGGCGTTGATGCGGTTGGCCGCCTCGAAGGCCGGGACCTTGCTGAAACGGCTCCAGTCGGTGCGGGCGTAGGCGTCCTCAAACGGGGTCATCTCGTCGACGGCCTTGCCCATCTGCTCGCGCAGGTAGAGCAGGTAGTCGCGGGTCAGGCCCAGGTCGGCGCCGGCGTTGGTGGAGTGGGGGCCATGGCCGGTGACGAGGATTTTCGGCCTGAGGCCAGCCAGCACGTCGATGGCGGCCAGCCAGCGTTTGCTGTCGGCGCTGCCCACGAAGGGGATGCGGCCGGCAAACAGGATGTCGCCGCAGAACACTACGCCGTCTTCCTCGACGCTCACCAGCAGGTCTTCGGATGAATGGGCGGGGCCGAGGAAGCTGACCCGGAAGTGCAGCCCGCCGGCCTCGAAGCGGGTGTCGCCGCCCAGCCAGCGGTCGGCCTCGATGAGGCGGGTGTGCTCGTCCACCCACGGGAAGAGGTCTTTCTGGCGCTGGGCGAGGCGAGCAGCGGCTTCGCCGCTGGTGAAGTATTCGCGGCCGGCCTGGTGGGCCCACACCTCGGCGCCAGCGGCCTTGAGGGCGGCGAGGCCGTAGAAGTGGTCGGCGTGGTAGTGGGTGAGGATCACCCGGCGGATCGGCTTGTCGCTCACCTGGCGGATCGCCGCCACCAGCGCGTCGCCGAGGAGCGGCGTGCCGAGGGCGTCGATGACGATCACGCTGTCGCGGGTCACCACGAAGCCAGCGTTGGAATTGAAGCCCTGGTTGGCCGCCGAGGCCATGCCGCTGTCTCCCTGCACGTACCAGACGTGTTCGGAGACGCGGACGGGCTTGAGCGCCTGGGCCCCGGCCTGGGCCGCCAGGGTGAGAGTGGTGAGGGCAACGATGGCCCGCAGCCAGGGAAGAAGGGAAAAACGGCTGTGGGTCATCGTGTGTCTCCTCAAGCCATGCCGGGGTTGCCTGCCATGCCCTTGAGGGTGGGCAGGTTGAGGGCCCGCGGGCGGATCACCTTCTGGGCCTTGAGGTAGCGGGCCACCAGGTCCCACACCGCCTCGCCGCCCACCTTGCTGGCCTCCTCGGAGACCGGCGCCCAGCCGGCCACCTTGTAGGTTTTGCTCGCCTCCAGCGGCTTGCCGGCGAGGCGCATGTCGGTGATGCGGGCGCCCATGCGGCCGTTGGGGTCGCACACGTACTGCAGGCCGCCCACCCGCACCATGTCGCCGCCCTGCTGGTAGTAGGGGTCGGGGTTGAAGAGGTTGTCGCAGACGTCCTCGAGCACGGTCTTGATCTGCTCGCCAGTCATCATCGATACCGTGGTCCACGGGTAGGTGATGGCGGTCTGATCGAGGAGGTGTTCCATCCGGATGGTGTCGCCCGGCAGCAGGCTGGTGCCCCAGCGGAAACCC
>JAEUNU010000081.1 GCA_016789125.1 Zoogloea sp.
TCAAGGCCGGCGTGCCGGTGACCCGGGTCGTTCCGGTGGTGCCGCCCCACAACCACGAGAACGTGCGCTACCTCAACACCAAGCGCACCCGCATGGGCCACGACCTGCCGGGTTGAGATGCCCCGCGCGTGTCGCAGGAGGCGGCGCGTTCAGCGTGGGTGGTTCATGAGCACCCCCAGCCGGGCTCCGCCCAGTCCGCCCCCCGTGGGGGCAAGGAAACTTGGGGCGGCCCTACGTTTCCTTGAGAGGAACAGCCGCCTCAATCATCGTCCAGCGCCAGCATCCCTTGCGGTGGGGTCGGCGGCCATAGGCCGGCGTGGCTGCGCTTTTCGAACCACCGGTGCATGGCCGCATCTTCCAGCGCGTATTCGCCCCTGGCGGATTTCCACACCAGCGCAGGCATGCGCTGGCGCAGGGCTTCCAGGGCCCGCTGGGCCTGGGGTGCGTTCACGGGATGGGCGGTCTTGTCGCGGTAGAAGCGCAGTGCCTCGGCGTCGTAGGGGCGGAAGCGCGGGCCTTGCTCCAGCATGCGCCACAGCACGGCTTGTTCGGTGGGCTTGAGCCCGAGGTAGTCCGCGTCCATCTGGGCTTCGTCCTGGGCTTGCTGGTGCTGCGCGGCCCCCAGCAAGGCCGCCTCGAAGCGCCCACTCAGGGCCGCCAGCGGGCTGAGGATCTGGCCCAGGGCGGCCATGAAGAACTGGGGCCTATGCCCGAACACTTCAAAGGCTTGCAGTAGCAGGGCCTGATCCACCGGTTTGAGTTCGGGCCGCTGGGCTTCGATCAGGGCGGCGATGTGAGCGATGAAGTCGGGCCCCAGGGGCGGCATGCGCTGGATCTGCGAACCGTAGAACGGAGCGCCGGCTGTGTTGACCAGGCGCAGCAGCTTGTCGCGGTCGGAGCCCGACATCACCAGCATCAGGTTCACCACGCCGGGCTGGTTGAGCTGGTCACGGGCCGATTTGAGGGCCGTCATGGCCGCCTCACCGGCTTCGCTGGTGAGGGCGTGCTGGGCTTCGTCGATGATCAGCGCCACCGGCTGGCCAGCGTGCTCATGCAGCAATCGCAGGGCGTCGGTGAGGGTCAGGCCATCGACCTTGCCGATCTTGCTGGTGTCCACCTCCAGACCACCCACCTTGACTTTCTCCAGGCCGGCCTTGCGGGCCGTGCGCGCCACCAGGCCGAGCTGCGGCGCCAGGGCCCGGGCGATGGCTTCGGCGATCAGCCCGCCCGGATCGCGTCGGATATCGGCCCATAGGTCGACATACACCACCACTACGCCCATCGCCTGCAGGGCCGGCCGCAGATCGCCCTGGAGGAAGGTGGATTTGCCGGTGCGGCGTGGCGCGGCCAGAAACAAGCCGTTGTGGGCATCTCCCAGCAGGGCCTTGCCTTGCAGGGCGGCAACCAGCTCATTGGCGAGGGCGGCGCGGGGGAAGGCGATCATGGCATTTATCTGAAATTATCGCAGTGGCGATAATTTATTGGAAATCAGATAAAAGTCAATAAAACCGACGCTGCCAGGGCACATCCTAGGCCCCGCGTTCCTCCTCCCGCAGCTCGCGCAGCCACACGGCCGCTTCGAAGCGGTTGCGCAGGTTGAGCTTCTGCAGCACGTGCTTCACGTGCACCTTCACCGTGCTCTCGGCGATGCCGAGGGAGCGGGCCACGATCTTGTTGGACGCGCCCTTCGAGACCAGCTCGAGGGTCTCCTGCTCGCGGGCGGTGAGGGAGGCCCAGCCCTCGTCGATGCTCTCGCGGGTGGCGGGCTGGGGCTTGGCCAGCAGGCCGCCGACCTCGGCCGACAGCACGGTGCCGCCGGCCGCCACCTGGCGCAGCTTGTGGCAGAACTCGTCGGGCTCCATGTCCTTCAGCAGGTAGCCGCTGGCGCCGGCCTTGAGGGCCTCCATCACGTCGAAGCTGGAGTCCGACACGGTGAGCATCACCAGCCGCGTGGTGGAGCCGGCGCTCTGCAGCGCGCGGATCACCGAGATGCCGTCGAGGCCCTTCATGTGCAGGTCCACCAGCGCCACGTCGGGCCGGTGGGTGAGCACCGCCTCGATGCCCTCGGCGCCGGAGGCGGCCTCGGCCACCACCTGGATGTCGCCGTACATCGACAGTAGCTGGCCGATGCCGCGGCGGAAGAGGGCGTGGTCGTCCACCACCACCAGGCGGATCGGGGGCGGGCTTGGCCTTGTGTGTTCCATGGGGTTCCCTCGGTCGTTTGGGTTCAGGCGTGGGTTACGCGGGGGCGGAAGCGCATTTCGACGCAGGTGCCGCGGCCGCCGGCGGCGGCGCCCAGGTTCAGGCGGCCGCCGAGCTGGCGGGCGCGTTCGTGCATGATCGACAGGCCGTGGTGGCCGTCGCCGCCGCTGCCGGGGGCGATGCCGCGGCCGTCGTCGTCCACCCGCAGCAGCACCTCCCCGTCGGCGGCCCGGTCGAGGCGGATCAGGGCGTGGTCGGCGCGGGCGTGGCGGACGACGTTGGTCAGCGCCTCGCGGACGATCTGCAGCAGGTGGAACTCTTCGTTCACCGACAGGGGCACGTCGCCCAGCCGGTAGTCCAGCCCGATCTCGGTGCCGGCCCGCGCCGAAAGCTCCTCGACCACCTCGCGCAGGGCCTGCTGCAGCCCGCCCGGCGGCATGCTGGTGCGGAAGGCCGACAGCAGCTCGCGCAGGTGGCGGTAGGCGCTGTCGAGGCCGGTCTTGATCTCGCCGGAGATCTCCAGCACCGTGCCGCCCGGCGCGCAGGCGGCGCAGCTGCGGCCGATCTCGAGCTGCAGGCGGGCGATCTGCAGCTTCATGTACGAAAGGGCCTGGGCCAGCGAGTCGTGCAGCTCGCCGGCGATGGCGTTGCGCTCGTCCATCAGGGCCAGCCGACGGCGGCGCTGGTTGCGCTGCAGGTTGCCCAGCGACAGCGCGAACAGCCCGGCCACCGCGTCCACCAGGCGGCGGTGGCGGCTCTCGAACAGGAAGTCGCCCCGCGCCTCGACGATCAGCACGCCGTAGATGTTGTCGGCGTCGCGCACCGGCACGGCCAGCTCGACGATCTCGCCCTCGGGCCCGGCTACCGCCCGGCGTAGGCCGCCGCTGCGGGCCAGCGCCTCGGCGTCGAACTCGGCGAGCAGCCGGGCCAGGCGCGGGGCGCCCAGCGCCGGCGGCACGCCCAGGCCCTCGGCCACCGGGTCGAGCAGGGCGAGGGCGCAGCAGTGGGCCTGCAGGCAGTCGGCCATGTCTTCGAGCAGGGTGGTGAGCCAGGGCGCGCTGGCGCTGTTCTCGGCCAGGATGGCGCAGGCCCGGTAGATGAACTCCAGCGAGCGGGCGGCAAAGCGTTCCTGCTCGCGGGCGTGGCGGGACAGGCGCTCGCTGTCGGCCAGCCGCCCGGCCAGCTGGGCGGCCACCGAATCGAGGCAGCGTGCCAGGCGGTCGATCTCGTCGCTGCCTTCGGTCGGGGCCGTCACCGCACCAGCGGTGTGCGCTGCCACCCGCGCCAGCGCAAGATCGGTGCGCAGCGCCAGGGCCTTCCAGGCCGCTCGCAGGATCAGCCCGCAGCCGGCCACGAACATCAGCGCCAGCACCGCCTGGATCAGCCCCAGCCCGGCCAGCCGGGCCGCTGCGTCGCCGCCGGGCTGGGCCAGGGCCGGGCCTTCCAGGCGGGCCGCCGCCCCGGCGCTGGCGAACAGCGCCGCAGCAAGGCTGGCCAGGCAGGCCAGCATCAGGCTCAGGCGGGACATCAGGGGGTGGCGATCGAGCACAGGGGGGCATCCGGCGAGCACCGGCGGGCGGTGCGATACCACCAAAAAGCAACTTCCGCGCCTTGTGTGAAACTGGCAGCAGGTCGTCGGGTGCTGCACGCTGGAGTGATTCCTGCTAGAGCCCGTCCATGACCCTGTATATCGTCGCCACCCTGCTGCTCACCACCCTGTCGGCCATCGTGCTCGCCGACGCCGGGCTGCCCACGCCGGCCGTCTGGGGCCTGCCCCTGTTGCCTGGCCTGGCCTGGGCCGCGCTGCAGGCCGGTGGCCGGCGGCGGGTGGCGGCCCGGCCAAGCGCTGGCGAGGCCGGCGCCCAGCCCCAGCCGCTGGCCCACTTTGCGCTGCACAGCGGCCTGCCGGCGCTGCTGGCCCAGGAGGGGCGCATAACCAACGCCAACCGGGCGCTGCTGAAGGCGCTGGGGCTCACCGAGCGGGGCGACGAGGTGATCGGCATGCCCCTCGACAACATCGTCCACCCCAAGCACCACGGCCGCCTGGCGGCACTGCTGTCGGCCGAGGCGGCCTCCGGCGACGCCGGGGTGATCACCCTGCTGCGGGCCGACGGCCTGCCCTGGCTGGCCCGGGTGAGCCTGTTCCGGGGCGACGGGTCGGCGGTCAGCCTGCTCCAGTTCGGCGCCCCCGACGAGCAGCCCGACACCGGCCCCGACCGCCAGTGGGGCAACCGGATGGCGCACTTCGCCGGCGAGATCCTGTTCGCCCTCGACAGCCAGCTCCTGCTCACCTGGCTCAACCCCCAGTGGGAGCGGGCCACCGGCCGGGCGCCGGCCGACAGCCTGTTCGCCCCTTTCCTGCCGCTGTTCCACATCGAGGACCGGGTGGCTCTCACCAAGAGCCTGCGCGCGCTTCGGGCCGGCGAGCGCGACAGCCTGACCCTAGAAGTGCGCATGCTCGCCGCCCGCAGCCCCGGCCCGCGCTGGGTCGAGCTGCGCGCCTGGCCCCTCGACATGGCCGGCGGCGGCGAGGCCGGCATCGTCGGCATGCTCCTCGACATCGACCAGCGCCGCCGCCGCGAGGAGGCCCTGCGTGCCCAGCGGCGCAGCCTGCACACCATGCTCGACAACCTGCCGGGCATGATCTACCGCGGCCAGAACGACAGGCACTGGACGATGGAGTTCGTCAGCGAAGGCTGCTTCGAACTCACCGGCTACACCCCGCTGGAGCTGGTGGACAACCAGTCGGCCAGCTTTGCCGGGCTGATCCACCCGGAAGACCGCGACTTCGTGTGGAACTACGTGCAGATGCGTCTCGCCCGGCGCGAGCGCTACGAGCTCAGCTACCGCCTCATCGACCGCGACGGCCAGGTGCGCTGGGTGT
>JAEUNU010000097.1 GCA_016789125.1 Zoogloea sp.
CGCTGTGCGACGTCTACGTGAACGACGCCTTCGGCACCGCCCACCGCGCCGAAGCCACCACCCACGGCATCGCCAAGTTTGCCCCGGTGGCCTGCGCCGGCATCCTGATGGGCGCCGAGATCGACGCCCTCGGCAAGGCCCTGCACGCCCCCAAGCGCCCGCTGGTGGCCATCGTCGGCGGCTCCAAGGTATCCAGCAAGCTGACCATCCTCAAGTCGCTGGCCGACAAGGTCGACCAGCTGATCGTCGGCGGCGGCATCGCCAACACCTTTCTGCTGGCCTCCGGCAAGCGCATCGGCGAATCCCTGGCCGAGCCCGATCTGGTCAAGGAAGCCCACGCCATCATGGACATCATGAAGGCCCGCGGCGCCGAAGTGCCGCTGCCCACCGACGTGGTGGTGGCCGACGAAGTCTCGGCCCTGGCCCGCGCCAACAAGATCTCCGTCGATGACGTGGCCGCCCACGACCGCATCCTCGACATCGGCCCGAAGAGCGCCGCCCGCCTCGGCGAGATCATCGCCAACGCCGGCACCATCGTCTGGAACGGCCCGGTCGGCGTGTTCGAGCTGCCCCAGTTCGCCGGTGGCACCAAGATGCTCGCCTCGGCCATTGCCCACTCCGAGGCCTTCTCCATCGCTGGCGGCGGCGACACCCTGGCGGCCATCGCCAAGTTCGACATCGCCGACGACGTGGGCTACATTTCCACGGGTGGCGGCGCCTTCCTCGAGTTCCTCGAAGGCAAGACCCTGCCGGCCATCGCAGCCCTCGAAGCACGCTTCGAAAACTGAGCCCGGCGCCCTGGCGCAGGCTTCACGAAGCGGCCTTCGGGCCGCTTTTTTCATGGGCATCAAGCTCGATCGCCTCAGGCCGAAAACCGGAGCACCCCGACACCACTGCCGTCAGCCTCACGTCCGGCACAACACGATCGCACCATGCCCATTCCGGTCAGCGCACTGCTTGGCTCGCAGCGCCGTCTCGTGACGGCCATCGTGCTTTTTGTCGTGCTGGACCTGAGCGTGCTGGTGATCAACCTGTGGCTGGCCGAGCAGATGGCCCAGGACGCCGTGGCGATCAACCTCGCGGGGCGCCAGCGGATGCTCTCCCAGCAGACCACCAAGGCCCTGCTGCTGGCCAGCCGGGCCGCCGGCCCCGAGGAATTCGAAGCCGCCAACAGCGAGTTCGAGGCCGCCTTCGGCCTCTTCGACCAGACCCTCACCGCCTTCGCGGAGGGCGGCGAAACCCGGGGTGGCGACGGCTCCCCAGCTACCCTCCGGCAAGTCAAGGGCGAGGCGGCGCGCTCGGTCGCCGCGGCGCGCAAGCTGCTCAACCCCCTGGCCTTGCTGCGGGCCGACAGCCGCCTGCGTCCATCCGAGCGCCTGCAGCGGGCGGCGACCTACATGGTGCGTCACAACCGCGACATCCTGGCCCTGATGAACAACCTGACGACCGCCCTGGAGCGGGACTCCGTCCGCCAGGCCACGCGGCTGCGGGCCGTCCAGACCGGCGCCTTCGTGCTGGCCCTGGCCAACTTCCTGCTGATCGTTCTTGGAATGCTGCGCCATTTTCGCCAGGTCGAGGGCGACAGCCGGCGCTGGCGGGAGCTGGCCCGCCACGACCCACTCACCGGCCTGGCGAACCGCAAAGGTTTCACGGAAGCCGCCCTCGCCATCCTCGCCCGGGACCAGCGCGAGAACGCGGGCGGCGCCATCCTGATGCTCGACCTCGACGGCTTCAAACCCATCAACGACCGCTACGGGCACGCCATGGGCGACCAGATCCTGGTGAAACTGGCGGACAAGCTGGCCGCCACGGCCCGTGCCACCGACGTGGTGGCCCGGCTGGGGGGAGATGAGTTCGCGATCCTGTGCCCCAAGCTGCAGGGCGATGACGATCTGGAGCAGTTCTGCACCCGCCTGCTCGGGGCGGTCGCCGGCATTCCGTCGGACGACACGCCGGGCTGTCGGCTGGGGGGCAGCATCGGCATCGCCTGCTACCCGCGGGACGGCTATGCCCTCGACCACCTGCTCGCCCTCGCCGACCGGGCGATGTACGCGGCGAAGAACTCGGGCGGCCACCGCTGGCAGGTCGCCTGAGCGGGCGGGCGCCCGGCGCCTGAGGTCAGAGTTGGGCTTCGCGGCGGATCTTCCAGTCGCTGCCTTCCCTCACCCACTCGAGCTGCTTCTGCACCACGTCGCTGTAGTTGCCGGACTGGTAGCGCTGCTCGAAGCTCACCAGCACCACCTCGCCTTCGGCCTTGATGCTCGGAGTGCCGAGCTGGACCTTGATCTCGCCCTTCTTGCCGAGCTTGGCGCGGCGATCGGTCTCCCAGGCGGCCCGCGGCTTGTTGCCGGCCGGCACGAAGGCGCTCCCATAGAAGCTCAGGTAGCGGGCGCTGTCCTTGGCCTCCCAGGCCTGGCGCCAGGCCTCGAGGCGGTCCGCCACCAGCTTGCCGGCATCGGTCGCCGGCTGAGCGGGAGCAGTCTTCGCCGCCGGCACAGGCTTGGCGGCGACGACAGCCGGTGCGGCGGCAACAGCGGGCGCAGGCACAGGTGCGACGACCGGCGTGGCGGGCGCGGCGCTGGCCGGGGCTGGCGCCGCGGCGGTCTTGACCGCCACTGGCACGGCGGCCTGGGCGAGACGCTGGCGGAGGGTTACATTGCCCGGCTCCAGCGCCAGCCCCCGCTCGAAGGCCTGGCGGGCGCCGGCCTCGTCGCCGCGCAGCTGCAGCACCACGCCGAGGGTGTCGTGATAGGTGGCGCGCTTGGGGTCGCGCGCCACGGCCTGGCGTGCCAGGCTCAGGGCTTCGTCGAGGCGCAGGCGGCGGTTCGCCAGCAGATAGGCCAGGTTGTTGGCCAGCCGCGGGTCGTTGGGCCCGATCTTCAGGCCCTCCCGGTAGGCCGCCGCGGCCGCGGCGCACTTCTCCCTGCGCTCGAGCGCGCGGGCCCGCTGCAGGTGCGGCACGACGCTCTGCGGCAGCAGCGTGGCAGCACGCCGGTAGGCTTCAACGGCCTGTTCGTGGCGGCCCAGCATCTGCAGCGCGTCACCCCGGGCGAGCACTGCACTGGCCAGATCCTTGCGCAGCGCGAGGGCCTTGTCGAGGGACACCAGGGCCCGCTCGGCCTGGCCCTGCTTGAGGCTGACGACGCCGAGGGCGTGGTGGGCGACGGCGTTGCCCGGGTCGCGGCGGGCGGCGTCCTCGAGGGCACGGCTGGCCTCCTCGAACTTGCCGTCGGCCGACAGGGCCATGCCGAGCCCCAGCTGGGCGGCGGCCATCTCCGGGTGCTGGCGGACGACCTCACGCAGCAGGTCGACGGCCTGGCCCGGTTTGCCGAGCTTGTCGAGGTAGAGGGCGGCCAGGTCGAGCTTGAGCTGGACGATGCCCGGGTGGCTGGCGATCGCGGCGTGGTAGCTGCGCTCGGCATCGGGCAGCAGGCCCTGCTCGGTGAGCAGGCGGGCCTGCGCCTGCAGCACGTTGGCCTGGCCCGGGGCGATGGCGACGGCGCTGCTCATCCAGTCCCGGGCGAGCCGGGTCTTGCCCTGGGCCTGGGTCGCGGCCGCCAGGCCGAGCATGGCCTCGACGGAGCGGGGGTTGAGCTCGTAGGCCTCGCCGAAGGCGCGCTCGGCCTGGTCGTAGTGCTTCATCCGCAGCGCCGACTGGCCCCGGACGATGCCATCGAGGTCGGGGCGGGCGGGCTGGGCGGTGAGCGTGGGCGGCGTGCCGGAGATGACTGCGTCGGCACGGACCGTCAGGGCCGGCATGGCGAGCCCCGCCGAGAGAGTCAGGACGGGAATAAGGCGGGTTCGATACATGACAACCTCGAATACTGAAGAACAGGGCGGCAGTCAGGCCGCAGAACATCCGGGAGATGCCCCGCCGGGGAAAATAGCCCACGCGGCGGCGGGACAGGGGCGCATTTTTCACGGGCCCGGGCGCGTGCGGACAACATATTTCACGATCGGCACCAAATGCCCGGCAATCGCTCCCGTGCAAAAGGCAAAAAGGGGGCGAGCCCCCTTTTTGCCTTGTTCCGGTCGAGCGTTCAGCAGGCGCCGGAAGGCGCCCACCCGGCCGCTCAGGCCTTGCGGCGACGCACCAGCGACAGGCCGGCGAGGCCCAGGGCGCCCAGCATCAGGCTGGTCGGCTCGGGGATCGACGCGGTGGAGGCCTGGATGATGTCCTGGCTGTCCGGGCTCTGCCAGACGGTCAGCTGGTAGTTGCCGGTGTTGGCACCGCCATTGACCACGCGGTCGAGGAAGATCTCGGCGTTGAACAGGGCGTCACCCTCGTCGGCGCTGTTGGTGGCACCGCCCCAGTTGCTGAGGGCGCCGGTGTTGAGGTTGTTGTCGTCCAGGGTTTCCCACAGGGCGATCTGGAAGCCCGCCACTTCGACGGCGTTGTCGAAATGCACTTCGGCGTAGCTCTGGTTGAACAGGGTCTGCACGGCCGCCGGGATCACGGTGGAGGCGTCGAAGGGCAGGCCGGTGAGGCTGTTCACGCTCACGCCCTGCAGCAGCTCGTAGCAGAAGGCCAGGAAGCTGCCGTTGGTGGTGAGGTTGGTGACGTTGAGGATGCCGGTGTCGACAGCCTGGGGGCCGGAGCTGGCCACGTCGACCGTGAAGCCCATCAGGGAGTTGATGTCGAGCTCCATGGCCAGGGTGTCGGCATGGGCGGGAACGCTGGCCATCAGGCCGGCAGCGGCGAGGGCCAGGGCGGCCTTCTTGAAGATCGGGGCGTGCATCATTTATTGCTCCTGTGTTGAAAAGTAAGGGGGTCGGAAAGTGTTCGTGAAACGCGCCGGCCGGTTTGCGGCCGGCCGGCGCGCAGGGGCTTAAGCCGCCATCAGGGCGTACTGCTGCTCCTGGTAGAGGCCGGACAGCTGGCCAAGGGCGGCGACCGCGGCGTCGCTCACCGGCGCGGCGACCGCGGCCACGTCGGCGGCTGCGACGCTGACGCCCAGCAGCAGGTCGAGGCTGGTGTCGTCACCGAGCAGCTCGGCCATCGTCGGCAGCTCGGCGCCGGCCTGGGCGGCTTCCTGGGCATCGACGTTGAAATACACGTCGGTCATGTCCACCGCGCGGCCATCGGCGAGGGTCGCGACGCTGCGCTCGAGGTGCAGGTTGCCCTGCTCATCGATGGCCGGGAGGGCGAAGTAGTCCAGGTCCAGACTGGCCACGCCCGCGTCGGTGAGGCCCATCAGCTCGCCGGCATCGGTCTGGTGGTTGCCGTTTGCGTCCACCCAGATCTTCAGCTCGCCGAAGGCTGCGTCGTTGCGGTCCACCAGGCCGTCGCCATTGCTGTCGAAGGCCGACAGCTTGGCGAAGCCCTGGCCGACGGCGTTACCGCCGAACAGCTCGCTGACGTCGTCGATGCGGCCGTTGCCGTTGCTGTCGATCGCCAGGAAGCCGTCGCCACCCGACAGCCAGCCGGACTTGACGGCGACGCCGGTGCCCAGCAGGTCGAAGGTGCCGTTGGCGTTCTCACGGCTGATGGTCTGGATGCCGTTGCCGTCCAGGTCGATGACGATCGGGCAGATGCCGGCGTCGAGGGTGTTGTCGTACTCGCCCGACACCAGGGTGAACTTGTCGGTCACGCCCTGGTTGTAATACGTCGAGGAGACACGCGCGACATCCGAGTCAGAGGCATCGTAGGCGTTGCCGGAGACGTCCTTGGTCGTCCATTGGTAGCTCGACTGGTTGACGCTCTGCGTGAGGGCGCGGCCCCACCAGTCGTACTTGCCCGTGTAGTAGTAGGCGGACGACTTGTCGAACTGCAGGCTGTACTGGCCCGGATCCAGGTTGGTGAAGCTGTAGCAGCCGTTGGCGTCGGTGGTGGTGGTGGCCACCACAGTGCCGGCGGCGTTCAGCAGCTTGACCGTGACGCAGACAACACCGCTATCACCGCTGTCCTGGCGGCCGTTGTTGTTGAAGTCCATCCACACCTTGTCGCCGACGCTGGCCTTGCGATACAGGCCCGCATCCACCTTGGTGAGGGTCTGCCCCGCCGCCAGGGAGATGGTGCCGGTGTAGCCGGAGCCGTTGAAGGCGCTGTCGGTGCCGTTCCAGCCCGCCTGGTCCTGCTTGGTGACGTAGTAGCCGGTGGGGGTCACCACCTGCACCTTGTAGTCGCCCGCATTCACGTTGTTGAACAGGTAGTTGCCGCTGGCGTCGGTGGTGGTCGTGGCGACCACGGCACCGGCGCTGTTGAGCAGCTTCACGGTGATGCCCTTGAGGCCGGCTTCGCCCGCGTCCTGGATGCCGTTGAAGTTGGCGTCTTCCCACACCCGGTCGCCGATCTTGCCGGTGACCGGCGGGCAGTAGAAGCCCGCATCCACGCTCAGGTTGTTGCTGCCCTGGGTGAGGGTGTAGATGCCGGTGGTGCCGGTGCCGTCGATGTCGCTGTCGGCCGCATCGTTGCCACCCTGGTCCTTGCCGGTGATGGTGTAGCCGTTGGGCGTGACGACCTGGATCTTGTAGTCGCCGGCGGCGAGCTTCGAGAACAGGTAGTTGCCGTTGGCGTCGGTGGTGGTCGTGGTGACCACGGAGCCGGCGCTGTTGAGCAGCTTCACGGTGACGCCGGAGATGCCGGCTTCGCCGGAATCCTGCACGCCGTTCATGTTGGCGTCGTTCCACACCCGGTCACCGATGGAGACATCGGTGGCGCAGAAGGCGGAGGCGCTGTTCACCACCAGCTGTTCGATCTTGAAGTAGTCGTCGGTCTGGCCGGGGTTGGCCGCGATGACGAGCACGTTGCCCACGAAACCGTTGGCGTTCAGGTCGGCCCAGCGGGCGCTGGTCAGGGTGGTGGCATTGACTTCGGTGAAGCCCATGCTGGACAGCACCGCGTCGGACAGGTTGATGTGGCTGTTGAAGGCCCCATCGACGGTGCCGATCCACACCTTGGCGTCGCTGTCGCCGACGACGTAGCCCAGGTAGGCCTTGTCGACCGCCACGACCTGGGAGAACTCGAACAGCACGTAGTTGTCGCGGGTGCCGTTGTTGTCCACCGTGTGGGTGCTGCCGGAGCCGGAGCCTTCGCTGCCGTCGGTCACGCCGAGGCCGCCGCCGTAGGCGCCAAGGTAGGCCTTGGCCCACGCGCCGCTCGCCTTGTCACGGCTGAAGGCGCTGGCGTTCACCGAGATGCCGTTATTGGTGTAGCACAGCAGGTTGCCGTCGGTGCCGTCGGTGGCGGTGTTGCCGCTGAAGTCGAAGCAGGCGGTAACCGGCTTGACGGTCAGGCCGGCGTCCCAGCTCAGGTCGTTTTCACCGGACTCCAGGGTGGTCTGGATGGTGGTGCCAACCTGGCCGCCAGTGCCGATGGTGTAGAGCGCGACGTTGTCGATGATGCCGCCCACCGAATCGTCGTCGCCCGCCTGCTCACGGAACTCCAGACGGCTGCTGGCGTCTGCCGCCGTCACCGTGAAGGTGTACTTGGTGAGCGCGGTCGAGGTCGGGTCGATGGTGGCGATCTTCACGCCTTCCCAGAACACTTCCACGGTGTTGGTGGAGGCGGCATAGCCTGCACGCTGGGCCACATCCAGCGAGAGCTGGTAGCTCTGGCCGGCAACCGTGGCGATGTCCTGGTAGACACCGGTGACCGTGCCGGTGCAGTTGGCATCCAGCTCGAGCACCTTGGCGCCGGTGACGGCGGACACGCCGTAGGAGCCGGCGGTGTTCACCTCGATGCCGTCGCCGTTGCCGCACCAGCCGGTGGCGCCATTCTCGAAGCTGCCATTGACCACCAGGTTGGTGGTGCCGATGACGGTGCTGCCGCCCACGTCGGAATCGATGGCGTCATTGCTGCCGACGTCCTTGGTCGTGAAGGTGTAGCCGGCGGGGGCCACGAACTGCACGGAATAGGTACCCGGCATCAGGTCCTTGAACAGGTAGTTGCCGTTGCCGTCGGTGAGGGTGGTGGCGATCACGTTGCCGCTGGCGTCCAGCAGCTTGACGGTGACGCCCGGCACGCCGGCTTCGCCCGCGTCCTGGATACCGTCGTTGTCGCAGTCGGCCCACACCTTGTCGCCGATGGAAGCCTTCTGGTAGAGGCCCGCATCCCAGGACAGGTCGTTCTCGCCGGCGACGAGCGTCGTGGAGACGGTCTTGCCGGTGGTCGGGTCGAAGTCGCTGTCGGTGGCGTCGTTGCCACCCTGGTCCTTGGCGCTGACGAAGTAGCCGCTCGGCGCCACGACCTGGGCGGAGTAGTCGCCCGGCGTGAGGTTGTTGAACAGGTAGTTGCCGTTGGCGTCGGTGGTGGTGGTGGCCACCACGCTGCCGGCGCTGTTGAGCAGCTTCACGGTGACACCGGCCAGGCCGGCTTCACCCGTGTCCTGCACGCCGTTGGCGTTCTTGTCCAGCCACACCCGGTCGCCGTAGGAGGCGCTCGGCGCCACCAGGCCCGCATCCAGGGAGGTGTCGTTCTCGCCGGAGACGAGGGTGGTCTGGGCGCTGATGCCGGTGGTCTGGTTGACATCCGAATCCAGCGCGTCGTTGCCGCCCTGGTCGGCCGCCGTGAAGGTGTAGCCGGTCGGGGCGATGACCTTCACCGAGTAGTTGCCCGGCACCAGGCCCTGGAACAGGTAGTTGCCGTTGGCGTCGGTGGTGGCGGTGGCCACTTCGGCACCCGCTGCGTTGAGCAGCTTGACGGTCACACCGGCCACGCCGGCTTCGCCGCTGTCCTGCACGCCGTTCTTGTTGGCATCCAGCCACACGCGGTCGCCGATGGAAGCCTTCTGATACAGGCCGGCGTCCCAGCTGCGGTCGGTCTCGCCCGCAGAGAGGGTGGTGTTGATGGTCTTGCCGGTGGTCGGGTCGATGTCGGAATCCAGGGCATCGTTGCCGCCCTGATCCTTGCTGCTGGCGAAGTAGCCCGTCGGCAGCACGACCTGCACCGCGTAGTCACCCGGGGTGAGGTTGCTGAACAGGTAGTTGCCGCTGGCGTCGGTGGTGCTGGTGCTCACCACGCCGCCGGTGCTGTCGAGCAGCTTGACGGTGACACCGGCAATGCCGGCTTCGCCCGCGTCCTGCACGCCGTTGGCGTTGCTGTCGAGCCACACCTTGTCGCCGATCGCCGCCGAACGCTCGTCGACGAACACGTTGCCGCTGTTGGTCTGGCCAGGCAGCACGGTGACGCTGATCACGTTGGGGTCGCCGCCGTCCTTGTCGCCCACGTCGAGGTAGCCCGGCGGGGTTTGTTCGACGATGGTGTAGTTGCCGGCCGGAACGTTCGGGAAGCTGTAGTTGCCGTTGGCGTCGGTGGTGGTGGTGGCCACCGTGTTGCCGTTCGGGTCCTTCAGCACGACGGTG
>JAEUNU010000105.1 GCA_016789125.1 Zoogloea sp.
TGTAGTGGTCAAGTATTTTCGGACACCCCGATAGGGTGTTTTTCTGCCATGTCCCGCTCATAAGCGGTGGGCGACAGATAGCCCAGTTTCGAGTGCAGCCGCACGTTGTTGTAGAAGCCGACGATGTACTCGGTGACGTCGCGCGTGGCCTCGGCATGGTTGGCGTAGTCGCGCTGCCAGACCCGCTCCATCTTCAGGTTCAGGAAGAAGCGCTCCATCACGGCGTTGTCCCAGCAGTTGCCCTTGCGGCTCATGCTCGCGCGCAGGCCGTGGCGCTCGAGCAAGGCCCGGTGGGCCTCGCTGGCGTACTGACTGCCGCGGTCCGAATGCACGATCAGACCGGGGGATGGGCTGCGTTGGGTGATGGCCATCTGAAGCGCCGAACAGACCAGTTCGGCAGGCATCGTCGGCGCCATGGCCCAGCCGACGATCTTGCGCGAGAAGAGGTCCATCACCGCGGCCAGGTAGAGCCAGCCGCTGCGCGTGCGCAGATAGGTGATGTCGGACACCCAGGCCTGGTTGGGACCGGCGGGTTGGAACTGCCGGTCCAGCACGTTGCCCGCCGTGGGCAGGCTGTGCCGGCTGTCCGTCGTGTGGATGAACTTGCGCTTCCACGTCGCTCGCAGCCCGTGGGCACGCATGAGGCCGCGCACCCGGTAGCGCCCCAGCTTGATCCCTTCGCCTCGCAGCGCAGCCTGCAGACGCCGACTGCCATAGCACCGCCCCGAACGGGCAAAGGCGGCCTGCAGCCGGACGCTGACCGGGCATACCTTCGCCTCCCGGTCTCCGCGCCGCTGGGCTGCGTAGTAACCGGACCGACTCACCGCCAGCACCTCGCACACTCTTGCCACGCTGCCGGCCTTCTTCTGCAACTGGGCAATGCTCCGGTAAATCACTTCATTTCCCGGGCGAAGAAGGCCGATGCTTTTTTTAGGATGTCGTTGTCCTCGCGTAGCCGCCGCACCTCCGCTTCAAGCGCACGAATGCGCTGCTGCTCCGCGGTCAGCGGCTTGCCGATCCCGCTCTGCCCCTGCAGCTCGGCCTCGAACTGCGCCAGCCACCGACGCACAGCCGTCTCGCCCAGGCTCATGTCACGACACACCTGCCCGACACTCAGGCCCTGATCCTTGATCATCTTCACGACCTGGAGCTTGAACTCCGTGTCGAACGATCTGCGCTTTCTGCTCATCAATTTCTCCTCGAACGGTGAATGATCCACCTATCGAGGTGTCCGCGGAAATTAGACCACTACATATGCCCCAATGGCGATAAGCGATGAACACCCCGCCCACTTCACCAAGGCCTTTGCTGCAGGCCTGGCCGCCATTCCGCTGGAGAACGTGCTGACGATCGCCTGCCCGGTGCTCCAGTCGGATTATCGAGCGGTGCTGCCGAAGGTGCAGGTGCCGACGCTCATCATCCAGCCCAGTGCTGATGTGGCGGTGCCGCGGGAGGTCGCGGAATACCTGCACACGCACATCCGGGGTAGCGAACTGAGGGTCATCGAGGCAAGGGGGCATCTGCCCCACATCACGACGCCCGATGAAGTGCTGCACCCGATCGAGGATTTTCTGGCCCGGTGAGCGCCGAGGCCGGGGGGTGCCTCCGCCCTAGGGCGCCAGCCTTTCCCGCAGCCAGCTGCCGTCTTCCTGCCGCCGGTAGGCGTAGCGGTCGTGCAGCCGTGAGGGGCGGCCCTGCCAGAATTCCCAGTAGTCCGGCTCCAGCCGGTAGCCGCCCCAGTGGGGCGGGCGGGGCGGCTTGAGGCCGAACTTGAGGCCGTATTCGGCGGCGCGGGCGACGATCACCGCCCGGTTGGCGATGGCTTCGCTCTGGGGCGAGGCCCAGGCGCCGATGCGGTGGGCCAGCGGGCGGCTGGCGAAGTAGGCGTCGGATTCGGCATCCGACACCTTGCTCACCCGGCCTTCGATGCGCACCACGCGCTCCAGCTCGACCCAGTGGAACTGCAGCGCGGCGAAGGGGTGGCCGTCGAGTTCGCGGCCCTTGCGGCTGGCGTAGTTGGTGAACCAGACGATGCCCCGTTCGTCGTAGCCCTTGATGAGCACCACCCGCGTGGACGGCCGCCCGTCGGCGCCCACCGTCGCGACGGTCATCGCGTTGGGCTCGGGCAGGCCCTTGTCGAGGGCCTCGGCGAGCCAGGTGGTGAACTGGGCGAGGGGCTCGCCGGCCAGGTCGGCGTCGTCGAGGCTGCCCTGCTCGTAGCTCTTGCGCAGGTCGGCGAGGTCCTTGCTCATCGTGGGCTCCGGGGTCGTCAGTGGGTTGGGGTCAGATCACGCCGTCCGGCTGTTCGCCGCCCAGCACCTCGATGAGAGCGGGGATCAGGCGCGAGAGTTCGCCGCTCATCAGCGCGAAGTCGGCTTCCATCTGCATGTCGGCGGCGTCGGCCTGTTTTTCGGCCTCTTCCTTGATCACGTCGAGGAAGGCGACGCGCTTCACCTCCATCTTCTCGGTGAGGATGAAGCTCACCCGGTCGTCGAAGGTCATCGCCAGGCGGGTCGGCAGCTTGCCGGCGGCCAGGTGGTCCTGGATGTCCTGGCCGTCGAGGGCGTGGCGCACGTAGCGCACGGCAGCCTTCTCGTCGGTGACGGCGCGCAGCTCGCAGTCGAGGTCGATGGTGAAGTTGCCGGTGGCTTCATTGGCGGCCAGCCAGGCGGTCATCACCGACACCGGCGACTGCTGGGTCTTGACCATCTTGACGGGCAGCTCGTCGAGGCTGTCGCGCAGGGCGTCGAGGATCTCCTCGGCGCGGGCCGGGCTGGCGGCGTCGATCACCAGCCAGCCGCCCACCGGGTCGATCCAGGTGAACACCTTGCGGCGGCGCGTGAAGGCGCGGGGCAGGAGCTCCTGCAGAACGGCCTCCTTGATCTCCTTCATCTGCTTGCGGCCGGGCTTGAAGCCCTGCTGGGCCTCGATGGCCTCGGCCTTGTCGGCGGCGACCTCATTGACCACCGACGAGGGCAGCAGCTTCTGCTCGACGGCCAGCGCTACCAGAAAGTGGCCGCCCACGGCCAGCACGAAGCGGTCGTCCTTGGTCGGCGAGCTCCAGCCGCGGCTCGCCATGTCCTGGCTGCCGCAGGGCTGGAAGGGGCGGGCGGAGAGCTTTTCCTGCAGGGTGTCGGCGGTGAGGCCCCAGTTTACGGGGAGGCGGTAGATCTGCAGATTCTTGAACCACATGGCTTGAAGCTTTCGTGCTGAGGGAAAAGAGGCGGCATTGTAGCGATGTCCGGGCTGGCCGCCAGCCCGGAAAAGCGGGGGCTTTCAGGCGCCCGTCGGCCAGGCGTTTTCGGCCATCACGCTGTCGATGGGCATGCGCTCGGCCCACTCTTCCATCTCGAGCATGGGCCGCGGGTAGAAGGCTTCCACGTGGCCGATGCACAGGATCGCCACCGGGCGGGCGCCGGCCGGCATGCCCAGCAGGCGGGCGAGCTCGACGGGGTCGAAGATCGACACCCAGCCCAGCCCGATGCCTTCGGCACGGGCCGCCAGCCACATGTTCTGGATCGCGCAGGCCACCGAGGCGAGGTCCATCTCGGGCAGCGTACGGCGGCCGAAGATGTGCTTCTCACGGTCGTCGGCCAGCGCCACCACCACCACCTCGCCGGCATCGAGCAGGCCTTCCACCTTGAGCCGCATGAAGTCGTCCTGCCGTTCGCCCAGCGCACGGGCGGTGGCCTGGCGCTCGGTTTCGACCAGCGCGTGCATCTGCTCGCGCAGGGCCCGGCTCGTGACGCGGATGAAGCGCCACGGCTGCATGAAGCCGACGCTGGGGGCGTGGTGGGCGGCCCACAGCAGGCGCTGCAGCAGGGCCGGGTCGACGGGGTCGGGGCGGAAGTGGCGCATGTCGCGCCGCTCGGCAATGGCCCGGTAGACGGCGGCGATCTCCGGGTCGGAAAAGCGGTGGTCGGCCATGGCTTTGAAGCGTGTTCGGACGGAGCCGGCAGTTTACTCGTCGAGCAGCCGCACGCGGACTTTCTTGCCCTTGATCCTGCCGTCCAGCAGGCGCTTGAGGGCCTGGCGGGCGATGCCGCGCTCGACCGCCACGTAGGTGGATTGCTCGTTCACGTTGATCTTGCCGATCTGGCTGGCGGTGAAGCCGGCCTCGCCGGTGAGGGCGCCGAGCACGTCGCCGGGGCGGATTTTCTCCTTGCGCCCGCCGAGGATCTGCAGCGTGACCATCGGCGGCTGGGGCACCGGCTGGTCTTCGGCGTGGAGCTCGGCGAGGGATTCCCACTGGGGCTCGAAGCCGTTGGCGCGGGCGATGCTGGCGACGCGGTTCTTCTCGTTGGGGCCGACCAGGCTGAGCGCCCAGCCGTCCTCGTCGGCGCGGCCGGGGCGGCCGATGCGGTGGCTGTGCAGCTCGGGGTCGGGGGTCACGTCCACGTTGATCACCGCCTCGAGCTTGGCGATGTCGAGGCCGCGGGCGGCCACGTCGGTGGCCACCAGCACCGAGCAGCTGCGGTTGGCGAACTGCACCATCACCTGGTCGCGGTCGCGCTGGTCGAGCTCGCCGTGCAGGGCGAGCACGTGGAAGCCCTCGGCGTGGAGCACGTCGATCAGGTCGCGGCATTGCTGCTTGGTGTTGCAGAAGGCCAGGGTGCTTACCGGCCGGTAGTGGCGCAGCAGCAGGCCGACGGCATGGAGGCGCTGGTCGGGGGCGACTTCATAGAAGCGCTGGCGGATCTTGTCGGCCTCGTGCTGGCCGGCCAGGGCGATCTCCTGCGGCTGGCGCATGAACTGGCGCGCCAGGCGCACCACGCCTTCGGGGTAGGTGGCCGAGTAGAGCAGGGTCTGGCGATCGCGCGGGCAGGCCTTGGCCACGTAGGCGATGTCGTCGAAGAAGCCCATGTCGAGCATGCGGTCGGCCTCGTCGAGGACCAGCGTGGCGAGGGCGTCGAGCTTCAGGCTGCCGCGGGAGAGGTGGTCCATCAGGCGGCCGGGCGTGCCCACCACCACGTGGGCGCCGTGGGCAAGGCTGTCGGCCTGGGGGCGGATCGGGGCGCCGCCGCACAGGGTGAGCACCTTGATGTTCTCTTCGAAGCGGGCCAGCCGGCGGATCTCCTGGCTCACCTGCTCGGCCAGCTCACGGGTCGGGCACAGCACCATCGCCTGCACCGCGAAGCGGCGCGGGTCGAGCCGCTGCAGCAGGGGCAGGCCGAAGGCGGCGGTCTTGCCGCTGCCGGTCTTGGCCTGGGCGATGAGGTCGTTGCCGGCCAGCGCCACCGGCAGGCTTGCGGCCTGGATCGGCGTCATCTGGTGGTAGCCGAGGCGGGCCAGGTTGGCGAGCACCGGGGCGGCGAGGCCGAGTTGTTCGAAGGGCGCGGCCACCACGGGGGTGGGCGGCGGGACGAAGGTGGCGTCGGCGGCGGGGGCCTCCGGCGGCAGGGGGGGAGTCGAGGTCATGCCGGATTATCCCCTCAACCGCGCCCCGGGCCGCGCCTCTTTTGCGTGGAGGAGCCTGGCGTGGCGGCGGAAAACGGGGACCGGCCGGGCCTCAGCGCTGCAGTTCGCGCCGCCACTGCTCCCGTTCGCGGGCCAGCCGCTGCTGGATGCGGGCGTCTTCCTCGGCCTGCTCGCGGCGGGCCTGGGCCTCTTGTT
>JAEUNU010000107.1 GCA_016789125.1 Zoogloea sp.
GCTTCAAGCGCACGAATGCGCTGCTGCTCCGCGGTCAGCGGCTTGCCGATCCCGCTCTGCCCCTGCAGCTCGGCCTCGAACTGCGCCAGCCCCCGACGCACAGCCGTCTCGCCCAGGCTCATGTCACGACACACCTGCCCGACACTCAGGCCCTGATCATTGATCATCTTCACGACCTGGAGCTTGAACTCCGTGTCGAACGATCTGCGCTTTCTGCTCATCAATTTCTCCTCGAACGGTGAATGATCCCCCGATCGAGGTGTCCGCGGAAATTAGACCACTCCAGGGCCGTGGGGAAGGATTGCAGGGGGGTGAAGAAAGAGTTCACCGGGGTGAAGAAGGAATTCACGAAGGTGAAGAATGAGTTCACTCGGGTGAAGAAGGAATTCAGGAGGGTGAAGAATGAGTTCACCCGGGTGAAGAAGGAATTCAGTGGGGTGAACAATGAATTCACCCGGGTGAAGAAAGAGTTCACGGGGGTGAAGAAGGAATTCAGGGGAGTGAAGAAGGAATTCACTGGGGTGAACAAGGAGTTCACCGGGGTGTAGAAGGATTACATGAGGGTGTAGAAGGACTCTACGGTCATGCGGGAGCGGGTGCAGGGGGGCTGTGGGATGGGCTGAGGGGGCGGGATGGTCGGGGCCGTACGCATTTGCGTCGATCACACGTGAACGTCCGGCAACGCTCGGTGGTTCCGAAAAGCCCCTTCTGAGCCTTTGATCCGCGCAGCAGCGGGCGGGGCCTTCCGGCGCAGCTGTCTGAGCCCGCGCAGCGGGCGAGTTCTGCGCCGGCCGCCCGATGCGAGCAGCGCAGGGGGGTCATCCGCGTAGCGGATGACCGGTGAAGCAGGGGTCGCTTCTTTGCCTACTTTCTTGGCGCCGCAAGAAAGTAGGCCGGCCGCCGGGCCGGGACCCGGCCAACGGAACGCCAAGCAACGGAAAGCCGCTGGTCCCCATCAGCGGACAGCAAATCAGACAAGCGAGCTTGGACCCGATCCGAGGGGGGGCGGGATGGTCGGGGGCTGTCGGGTTACGCTGCGCTAACCCGACCTACGCTGTGTGCATGTGCTGCTGCCCTTGTCACTCGGGCAAGCGCAGCCCCGCTGCGGCGCCGGCCGCGTCGCCATCCGCCTGAAACGGCGTCACCCCCAGCAGCGGCGCTGGCAGGCGCTCGCTGAGGGCTTCCAGATTCTGCTCAAACCGCAGCATCGCGGGATCAACCTGGTTGGCGACCCAGCCGGCGAGCTGCAGCCCGCGGGCCTGGATGGCTTCGGCGGTGAGGAGGGCGTGATTGATGCAGCCGAGGCGCATGCCCACCACCAGGATCACTGGCAGGGCGAGGTCGCGGGCGAGGTCGGCAGTGTCGTAGCCATTGCCCAGGGGCACGCGGAAGCCGCCGACGCCTTCGACCAGCACCAGCTCGGCCTGGGCCTTGAGCGCGGCGAAGGCGGCGAGGATGGGGGCGGGTTCGATGGCCACGCCTTCTTCGGCGGCTGCGATGTGGGGGGCGATGGGGCTCTTGAGGCAGTAGGGGTTGAGCAGGGCGAGGCCGGGGTCGAAGCTGCCGGCGGCGCGCAGGCGGGCGGCGTCTTCGTTGATGAGTTCTCCGGCCACGAGGTCGGCGCCGGCGGCGATGGGTTTCATACCGACGGCCACGCGCCCCTGGGCGCGGGCGGCGTGGAGGAGGGCGCAGGTGACGAAGGTCTTGCCGATCTCGGTGTCGGTGCCGGCGATGAAGTAGGCGGTCATGGGCATTTCTCGGCGATCAGCCAGAAGGTGTCGTAGGAGGCGGGCAGGCCGTTGGCGCTGCGGTGCTGTTCGTAGGCGGCCTGCAGCCGGGCCCAGGCGGACTTGCCCAGGGGCTTGCGGCGGGCGGCGCCGGTGTTGTGGGCGCCAAGCGTCTTGATGTCGGCGAGGAGCTGGCGCAAGTCGGGGGCCCAGGCTTGCAGGGTGGCGCGCTCGCTGGCGAGCACGCTGAGGCCGGCGGCTTCGACGGCGGCGGCGATGGCCTCGGGGGGCTGGAAGGGCAGCACGTGCTCGGCGTCGTCCACCTGCCGGAAGGCGTCGCGCAGCTCATGCAGGGTGCCGGGGCCGAGGGTGGCGATCCACAGCTGGCCGCCGGGGCGCAGGCACCGGGCGAGTTCGGGGAAGGCCCGGCCGGGGGCGCACCACTGCAGCGCGTAGCTGGACCAGATGGCGTCCACGCTGGCCGCGGCGAGGGGCAAATGCTCCAGGTCGGCGCACAGGGGGTGGGCCAGGCCGGGCGGGTGGCGGCGCAGCATGGCCGGGGCGAAGTCGAGGGCGACGAGGTCGGCGGCGGGGAACTGCTGGTGGAGGCCGGCCAGCGCGTAGCCGGTGCCGCAGCCGGCGTCGAGGATGCGGGCGGGCTGGTGGCCGAATCGGTGGCCGGATTGGTGGGCACTGCGGACAGCGAGCTGGAGCAGGCGGTCGCAGGCGGCGCGCTGCACCGAGGCGACGGCGTCGTAGTTGTCGGCGGCCTTGTCGAAGGCGGCGCGCACCGCGCGCTTGGGGGCGGGGGCTTGCATTTTCAGTGATCGGCTCCGGTGGCCTTGTAGGCCTCGGAGGCGAAAGCGGCGATCAATGCGGCGCAGTCGGCGGGGCGGGACAGCAGCGGGGCGTGGCCGCAATCCTTGAACACCGACAGGCGCCCGTCGGGCAGCGCATCGGCCAGCCATTCGGCGGCGGCGACGGGCATCAGGCGGTCTTCGGCGCCGTGGATGAGGCGCACGGGCTGGCGGACGCTGCCGATGCTGGCGCGCAGGTCGGTGTCGGCGAGGAGCCGGAGGCCGCTGGCGAGGGCGGCCCGGTGGGTGTCGTCGGCGGGGGTGAGGGCGGCGTTGAGGGCCGCGGTGACATCCCGGCGGCGGCCGTCGCCCATCGCCTGCAGCGCGGTGAAGCGGCGCTGGGTGGCGTCGGGGGCGGTGTCGAAGTCGCGGCGGAAGTCGGCGAGGGTGGCTTCGGGCAGCGCCGCCGGCCAGTCCGGCGCCTGCACGAAGCGCGGGGTGGCCGCGATCAGCACCAGCCGGGCCGCCTTGTGCGGATGCCGGGCGGCGATGTGCAGCGCGAGCTGGGCGCCCAGCGACCAGCCGACCAGCACGGCCCCGTCGGGCAGCTGGGCGACGAGGGCCTCGGCCCAGGCATCGAGGCTGTCACCGGCGGGCGCAGCGCCGCCGTGGCCGGGGAGGTCGAGGGCTGTTGCCGCCGGGAGCTGGGCGAGCAATGGCGCCCACACCCTGGTCGACAGGCCCCAGCCGTGGAGCAGCACGATGGGGCGAGGGGCGGTAGTCATGGGCAGCTGGCCTCCAGGCGCTTGAGGGTGGCGACGAGGCGGTCCACCTGTTCAAAACTGTGCGCCGCCGACAGGGTGATGCGCAGCCGCGCGGCGCCCTTGGGCACCGTGGGCGGGCGGATCGCCGGCACCCACAGGCCCTCGGCGTCGAGGGCGCGGGAGACGGCCAGGGCTTCGTGGTTGTCGCCGATCACCAGGGGCTGGATGGGGGTGTCGGAGGGCAGGAGCTGCCAGCGGGCAAGCGTGAGGCCAGCCTTGAAGCGGGCGATCAGCGCGGCCAAGTGGGCGCGGCGGGCGTCGCCGTGCTCGATGAGGTCGAGGGCGGTGAGCAGGGTCTCGGCCAGCAGCGGCGGCGCGCCGGTGGTGAAGATGTAGCTGCGGCTGGTGTTCACCAGCCATTCGATGACGCTCCGGTGGCCGGCGACGAAGGCGCCCGCCACGCCGGCGGCCTTGCCGAGGGTGCCCATCAGGATCAACCGCGGCGAGTTCAACCCGAAGTGGGCGAGGCTGCCGCGGCCCTGGGGCCCGAGCACGCCGAAGCCGTGGGCGTCGTCCACCAGCAGCCAGGCCTGGTGGGCCTCGGCCAGGGCCAGAAGCCGGGGCAGCGGGGCGAGATCGCCGTCCATGCTGAAGACGCTGTCGGTGACGATGAGCTTGCGTGGGGCATTCGATGCGGCGAGGCGCGCTTCGAGGGCGGCGAGGTCGCAGTGGGGGTAGCGGATGAGCTCGGCCCGGGACAGCAGGGCGCCGTCCACCAGCGAGGCGTGGTTCACCTTGTCGGCGAAGATCGCGTCGCCGCGGCCGACGAGGGCCGGCATCACGCCGATGTTGGCCATGTAGCCGGTCGAGAAATACAGCGCGTCGTCCATGCCCACGAAGGCGGCGAGGCGGGCCTCCAGGGCCTCGTGGGCGGCGGTGTGGCCGCTGACGAGGTGCGAGGCGCCCGAGCCGACGCCCCACTTGCCCGCGGCGCGGGCGGCGGCTTCGGCCAGCGCGGGCTCGGCGGCGAGGCCCAGATAATCGTTGGAGCAGAAGGCGAGCACCGGCGCGCTGCGGTCGGCGAGGCCGGCCTCGGGCCGGCACGGCGTAGTCACGATGCGGCGGCGGCGGCGGAGGCCGGCGGCGTCGAGCTCGGCGAGGCCGCTCTGCAGGGCGTCCAGGGGGTCGCGGCGTTCAGCCAAGGCTGGCCTCCAGGGCGGCGGCGGTCTGGCTGGCGAGGTGGGCGATCTCCGCGCCGCTGAGGATGTAGGGGGGCATGGTGTACACGGTGTTGCCGATGGGGCGCAGCAGCAGCTCGCGGCTCAGCGCCTCGGCAAAAAAGCGGCGGGCGAAGCCGGGCGGGGCGCCATCCACGTCGAAGGCCAGCATCATGCCCTGCTGGCGCAGGTGGCGCACGGCAGGGTGGTTGCCGACGGTGCCGCAGAAGGCTTCGCCCAGGCGGGCGGCGGTGGCCCGGTTGCGGGCGATCATCTGGTCTTCTTCAAAGATGTCGAGGGTGGCCAGCGCGGCCCGGCAGGCCCGCGGGTTGCCGGTGTAGCTGTGGGAATGCAAAAAGCCGCGGGCGGTGTCGTCGTCGTAGAAGGCGGCGAAGACGTCGTCGGTGGTGAGCACGATGGAGAGCGGCAGGTAGCCGCCCGAGATGCCCTTGGAGAGCAGCAGGAAGTCCGGCCAGATGCCGGCCTGCTGGCAGGCGAAGAAACTGCCGCTGCGCCCGCAGCCCACCGCGATCTCGTCAGCCACCAGGTGCACCCGGTAGCGGTCGCACAGCTGACGGGCGAGGCGCAGGTATTCGGGGTCGTACATCACCATGCCGGAGGCGCACTGCACCAGGGGCTCGACGATGAGGGCTGCCGTCACGCCGGCATGTTCCGCGAGGTGGGCTTCGAGGGCAGCGGCGGCGCGGCGGGCCACGTCGGCGGCGGTCTCGCCCGGCGCGGCCTGGCGGGCGTCGGGGCTGGGCACGCAGCTGCCGGCGCGCACCAGCGGGGCGTAGGCGTCGCGGAAGATCGCCACGTCGGTGACGGCCAGGGCGCCCACGGTTTCGCAGTGGTAGCTGCCGGCCAGGCTGACGAAGCGGTTCTTGCCCGGCTGGCCGTGGTTGCGCCAGTAGTGGGCGCTCATCTTGAGGGCGATCTCGGTGGCCGAGGCGCCGTCGGAGGCGTAGAAGGCGTGGCCCAGGGCGTGGCCGGTGAGGGCCGCGAGGCGCTCGGAGAGCTCGACCACCGGCTCATGGGTGAAACCGGCCAGCATCACGTGCTCAAGGGTGTCGAGCTGGGCCTTGAGGGCGTTGCCGATGCGCGGGTTGGCGTGGCCAAAGAGGTTGACCCACCACGAGCTGATGCCGTCGAGGTAGCGCCGGCCGTCCATGTCGATGAGCCAGGCGCCTTCGCCCCGGGCGATGGGGATGAGGGGCAGCTGCTCGTGGTGCTTCATCTGGGTGCACGGGTGCCACACGGCGGCGAGGGAGCGGGCGAGGAGGCTGGCGTTGGCGGACATGGCTTTGTTCAGGCGACTTTGAAGCGAAAAGTGGAGCGGCCAGGGGCTGGCGGCTCCACTTGCGGGCCGGCGCGACGCGGGGGCGCGGCCGGCCACGGCGGCTCGAGGCTTAGTAGGAGTGGTTGCTGGCCCCCGCGGCGCCGACGGCGGTGTAGATGTTCTGGGCGCGGATCATGCCCAGCATGTTGCCGCTGGCGCCGGTGCCGGCGGCCCAGGTGGTGCCGGCGAGTTCGCGGTACCACACGGCGCCGTTGTCGCCCATCGCGATGAGGCGGCTGCCCACTGCGGCGGTGCGGAAGGCTACGCCCGGCTGGGTGGCGGTGGCCCAGGTGCTGCCGTCGGTGCTGGTGAGGAGGGTGCCGTCGGCGCCCACGGCCAGGTAGTAGTGGGTGGTGGTGCCGTTGGTGGTGTAGCTGCCGGAGGCGGCGGCAGTGAGGTCGCCGCTGTGGGTGGACACCGTCCAGGTGCCGACGCTGGTGCTGGTGAGCACCTTGCCGTTGCTGCCCACGGCCACCCACACGCCGTTGGTGTAGGTGACACCCTTAAGGTTGATGGCGCTGATGTCTTCGCTGATCGAGGCCGGGGTGGTCCAGGTGGTGCCGTTGGTGGAGTAGCGCAGGGTGCCCTTGTTGCCCACCGCCACCAGGGTGCCGCCGCTGCTGGCGATGGCGTTGAAGGTTTCGGTGGTGCCGGTGGCGGCGCTGCCGAGGGTGGTCCAGGTGTTGATGTCGGCGCTATGCGCCACGCTGCCGTTGCTGCCCACCGCGTAGTACTGGCCGAGGCTGGTGTCGTAGACGACGGCCTTCAGGTCGATGCTGGCGGCCGGCTTGGTGCCGGTGGGGGTGGTCCAGGTGAGCGCACTGATGGAGCGGTAGATGCGGGCCTCGTCGGTGTCGGCGGTGTTGTACACCGTGCCGCCGTCGCCCACCGCCACATACGAGTTGCGGGCGGTGCTGCCGATGCTGCGGCCGTAGGCGATGCCGTTCAGGGTGGCGCTGCCGAAGGGGGTGGCGGCGTTCCAGCTGGCGCCGGCCGGGCGCGGCGTGACGGGGGAGGCGGGGCTGGCGCCCGGGCCGCCTTCGCCGCCGTCCTTGCGGCCGTTGATGATGAGGGCGTACTGGGTGCCGTTGGTGAGCGGGGTGCTGGTGCGCACGAGGTTGAGCAGGTAGGGGCTGTCGACCCCGTTGCCGTTGGCGCCGACCTTGGCGATGGCGTTCTTGTCACCGGCGGTGACGCTGCTGCCTTCCTTGAACCACAGCCAGTATTCGATGCCCGGCACCTCGTCCCAGGCGACGAAGATCTGCTCGTCGCCGGCTGCCGCCGTGACGTTCAGGGGGGCGGGGGCGGAGCTGCCACCGCCACCACCGCAGGCGGCAAGGAGGGCGGCACTGAGGGTGGCTGCAACGAGCAGGCGGCGCTTGGGAAGGAACATGGGTTTCGCCATCAAGGAATGCGGAAGGCGCTGATTCTACAACAGTAGAAGCGCCCGGCCCGCCCCGGCATGCGGGCGGGCCGGGGCGGGCGCGGCGGTGGGGTTCAGGCGCCGCTGCTGCCGGTGAGCTCCTTGAGCAGGATCTCCTGCGCCGCGCGGCGCGTGCTGCGCGGGTTCTTGCGGCGGTAGTGGTTGTCGCTGTCGAGTTCCCAGGCCTGGCAGTTGTCGCCGAGGTAGGGGCGCAGGCCTTCCTTCATTACACGCCGTTTCACTTTCGGGTCGAGGATGGGGAAGGCGACTTCGATGCGCTTGAAGAAGTTGCGTTCCATCCAGTCGGCGCTGGACAGGTAGAGCTTGTCGGCGCCGTCGGCCTGGAAGTAGAAGATGCGGTGGTGCTCAAGGAAGCGGCCGACGATGGAGCGCACCCGGATCTTGTCGGACAGGCCCGGCACGCCGGGCTTGAGGGCGCACACGCTGCGGGCGATCACGTCGATCTCGACACCGGCCTGGGAGGCTTCGTAGAGGGCTTCGATGGTCTCCGGTTCGAGCAGCGCATTGACCTTGACGATGATGCGGCCCTTGCGCCCGGCGCGGGCGATCTCGGCCTCCTCGCGGATCGCCGCGACCACGTTGGGCTGCAGCGAGAAGGGCGCCTGCCACAGGTGCATGAGCTGGCCGGCCTGGCCCAGCCCGGTGAGCTGCTTGAAGACTTCGGCCACGTCGGCGCCGATCTCTTCGTTGGCGGTGAGGAGGCCGAAGTCGGTGTAGAAGCGCGTGGTGCGCGGGTGGTAGTTGCCGGTGCCGAGGTGGGCGTAGCGGCGCAGCCCGCCGTTCTCGCGGCGCACCACGAGCAGCATCTTGGCGTGGGTCTTGTAGCCGACCACGCCATACACCACGTGGGCGCCGACTTCTTCGAGCTGGGCCGCCCAGCCGATGTTGGCCTCTTCGTCGAAGCGGGCCATCAGTTCGAGCACCACGGTGACTTCCTTGCCCTTCTGGGCGGCGCGGACGAGGTGCTCCATCAGCACCGAGTCGGTGCCGGTGCGATAGACGGTCATCTTGACGGCGACCACGTCGGGGTCGTCGGCGGCGGCCTTGAGCAGGCCGATCACCGGCTCGAAGCTCTGGAAGGGGTGGTGCAGCAGGATGTCCTGCTTGCGCACCGCGGCGAAGATGTTGTCGCCCTTGGCGAGCTCCTTCGGGCGGGCCGGGCGGAAGCCGCGGTACTTGAGGTCGGGCCGCTCGACCCAGTCGGGCACCTGGTTGAGGCGCACCAGGTTGACGATGCCCGGCACGCGGTAGACGTCGGCCCGCTCGAGGGCGAACTGGCGCATGAGGAACTCGGCCATCGCCTCGGAGCAGTTGTCGGCGAGTTCGAGGCGCACCGCGTCGCCGAAGTGGCGCTGCTGGAGTTCGCCCTTGAGGGTGGCGCGGAGGTCCTTGACCTCTTCTTCGTCGACGAACATGTCGGAGTTGCGGGTGACCCGGAACTGGTAGCAGCCGAGGACGTGCATGCCGCCGAAGAGCTCGCCCACGTGGGCGTGGAGCAGGGACGACAGGAAGACGAAGGCGTCGTCGAGGCCGGTGAGCTCCTTGGGTACCCGGATGACCCGGGGCAGCGCCCGCGGCGCCTGCACGATGGCGGCGCCGGAGTTGCGCCCGAAGGCGTCGCGCCCTTCGAGTTCGACGGCGAAGTTGAGGCTCTTGTTGAGCACCCGCGGGAAGGGGTGGGCCGGGTCGAGCCCGATCGGGGTGAGGACGGGCATCACCTCGCGCATGAAGTAGTCGCGGGCCCACAGGTGCTGGGCGTCGGTCCACGCGCTGCGGCGCAGGAAGACGATGCCTTCGGTGGCCAGCGCCGGCAGGATGGTGTCGTTGAGGAGCGCGTACTGCTCGGCGATGATGCTGTGCACCTCGCGGCTGATGAGGGCGTGCAGCGCCGACGGGGTGAGGCCGTCGGTGGTCATCGTGAGGCTGCCCAGGCGCAGTTGCTCCTTGACGCCGGCGACGCGGACCTCGAAGAACTCGTCGAGGTTGCTCGACACGATGCACAGGAAGCGCAGCCGCTCGAGCAGCGGCATGGCCGGATCGGCGGCCTGGGCGAGCACGCGGCGCTGGAATTGCAGCAGGGAAAGTTCGCGGTTGATGAAGTGATCGCGGCTGAACTGGGGTTCGGGTGTCGGCAGGGGCATGGGCTCTCCTCGGAATCTGCTGATTTGAGTGCAAGTATGTGACGGTTTTGTTGCACCCGCATGACGATTGCGCCTGGGGTGGCCGGTGGCGGCGGCATTGCGATGGCGCGGTGCTAAAATCCGTCGCTCCTGCGCTTGTGCGCGCGCCTCGTAGCTGATTCATGAATCGTGAACTGATTGCCGCCATCGACCTGGGTTCCAACAGCTTCCGCCTGCAGATCGGGCGGATCGTGAACGACCAGATTTACCCGCTCGACGGGATCAAGGAGGCGGTGCGCCTGGCTGCCGGCCTGTCGCCCGAGCGCATGCTGGACGCGGCGGCCCAGTTTCGCGGCATCAGCGCGCTGCGCTGCTTCAACGAGCGCATCCGCGACTATCCGCCCGATGCCGTGCGGGCGGTGGCCACCAACACCCTGCGGGTGGCCAAGAACGCACCGCACTTCCTGGTCCAGGCCGAGGCGGCGCTGGGTTTCCCGATCGAGGTCATCGCCGGCCGCGAGGAGGCCCGCCTGATCTACGTGGGCGTCGCCCACACCCTGCCCAACCCCCACAAGCAGCAGCTGGTGGTGGACATCGGCGGCGGTTCCACGGAGTTCGTGATCGGCAAGAGCTTCAAGCCGATTGCGCTGGAGTCGCTCTACATGGGCTGCGTGAGTTATTCGCTCAAGCATTTCCCCAACGGCCGCATCGACAAGCGCGGCCTGCGCGAGGCCGAGCTGGCGGCCCAGAAGGAGATCCAGACCATCACCCACGCCTACCGGGAGATCGGCTGGGAGGAGGCGGTGGGCTCCAGCGGTTCGGCCAAGGCGCTGGTGGACATCCTCGAACTCAACGGGCTCTCCGACGGCGGCATCACCCGCAGCGGCCTGGAGCGCCTGCGCAACCTGATGCTCAAGGCGGGCTCGGTGGACAACCTCCAGCTCGAAGGCCTGCGCCCCGACCGGCTGCCGGTGCTGCCGGGGGGCTTTGCGATCATGTGGGCGGTGTTCCAGGAGCTCGGCCTCGAGCGCATGGCCTTCTCGGAAGGGGCGCTGCGCCTGGGCGTGCTCTACGACCTGCTCGGCCGCTACCACCACCACGACCTGCGCGACGCCACGGTGTCGGCCTTCGTCGAGCGTTACGGGGTCGACCTGGCCCACGCGCGGGAGGTGGCCGCCACGGCGCGGGCCTTCCTGCTGCAGATCGACCCGGCGGCGGCCGACGAGGAGAACATCGACCGGCGCTTTCTCGAATGGGCGGCGCTGCTCCACGAGGCGGGTGTGTCGGTGGCCCATTCCAGCTACCACAAGCACAGCGCCTACATCCTCGGCAACGCCGACATGCCGGGTTTCTCTCGGATGGACCAGGGGCGCCTGGCGCGCATCGTGCTCGCCCATCGCGGCAAGCTGGCGCGGGTCGTCGGCCTCGACCCGGAGAGCGCCGAGTGGCGGCTGATCCTGAGCCTGCGGCTGGCGGTGGTTGTGCATCGGGCGCGGGACGGCCGGGGCGTGCCGCCCCTGCGCCTGAAGCGAGAAGGGCGCGGCTATGTGGCGATCGCCGACAGCGAGTGGCTGCGCAACCTGCCCCTCACGGCTTCTGCGCTGGAAGAAGAAGAGCGCCAGTGGCAGGCCATCGGCCAGCCCCTCAAGCTGCGCGTCGAGCGGGCGTCGGCGCGCAGTGCGGCGGGCATCCAGGGCGCCTGAGTGGTTTCCGGCGGACGTCCGCTTCCCACGCTGCAGGTCGAGCCTGGCGGCGGTGTCGCGCAGGTTCGCCTGGCCGGTGATTGGACCTTGCGTTTCCTCGGGCCCCGGCTCGACGAGCTGCAGGGGCGTTTGCGGGGCCTGGACGGCGAGGCCGGCTGGGACTTGAGCGGCGTGTCGCGCCTCGACAGCTTCGGCGCCATGCTGCTGTGGCGCCACTGGGGGCGGCGGCGGCCCGCCGGGCTGGTGCTGCCGGCCGAGCTCGAGGGCATCTTCGGGCGGCTGGCCGGGCTGGGCGAGGCGCGCCTCGAGGCGCGGGCGCCCTACCGATTGTTCGACGGCACGGCCCAGGTTGGGCAGGCGGTGTTCGGCTTCGGGCGCCACGTGGTGCAATTCGTGGCGCTGGTGGGGCAGCTGTGCCTCGATCTCGTCTATCTGCTGCGCTACCGGGGCCACTGGCCGCTGCTCGAGATCTCGGCCAATTTCTACAAGGTCGGCGTGCAGGCGATGCCGGTCACCGCGCTGGTGGGTTTCCTGATCGGGGTGGTGCTGTCCTATCTGTCGGCGCTGCAGCTGCAGCTCTTCGGGGCCGACGTGTTCATCGTGAACATTCTCGGCTTCGGCATCATCCGCGAGCTCGGGCCGGTGCTGGTGGCGGTGCTGGTGGCGGGGCGCTCGGGCTCGGCGATGACGGCCCAGATCGGCGTGATGCGGGTCACCGAGGAGATCGACGCCCTCACCACGATGGGCATCTCGCGCTACGTGCGCCTGGTGCTGCCGAAGGTCGTGGCGCTGACGCTGGCGATGCCGCTGGTCACCCTGTGGGGCTCGTCGATGGCGCTGTTCGGCGGCATGGTGTCGGCCAACCTGCAGCTCGGCCTGAGCTTCGATTTCTTCCTCAACGCCCTGCCTAGGGCGGTGCCGGCGGTGAACCTGCTGATCGGGCTGTCGAAGGGGGCGGTCTTCGGGCTCTTGATCGCGCTGGTGGCCTGCCATTTCGGCTTGCGGGTTCGCCCGAACACCGAGAGCCTGTCGGCCAACACGACGGCCTCGGTGGTGAGTTCGATCACCGTGGTGATCCTGGTGGATGCGGTGTTCGCGATCGCGACCCGCAGCATCGGGTTGCCCCGCTGAGGGCGCGATGCCGGCTCATCCCGTCGAACTGCGCGGCGTGTCGACCCGTTTCGGGCAGACCTGGGTGCATCGACGCATCGATCTGGCCGTGCCGGCCGGCGAGGTGGTGGCCCTGGTCGGCGGCTCCGGCACCGGCAAGACCACCTTGCTGCGGCAGATGGTGGGCCTTTTGCAGCCGGCCGAGGGCGAGGTGCGGCTGTTCGGTGAGCCCCTCGCCAGCGGCAGCCGCGCCGACCAGCTCGCCCGGCGGCGGCGCTTCGGCATGCTGTTCCAGCAGGGGGCGTTGTTTTCGGCGCTCAACGTGTTCGCCAACGTGGCGTTTCCGCTGCGCGAGTTCGGCATCCGCGACGAGGGCATGCTGCGCGACCTGGTGCTGCTCAAGCTGGCGATGGTCGAGCTCGGCCCCGAGGTGGCCCTGCGCATGCCGGCTGAGCTGTCGGGCGGGATGGTCAAGCGGGTGGCGCTGGCACGGGCGCTGGCCCTCGAGCCCGAGCTGCTGCTCCTCGACGAGCCCACCGCGGGCCTCGACCCGGACCGCAGCGCCGGCTTCGTGCGCCTCATCCGGGCGCTGCACGAAGCCCTCGGGCTGACGGTCATCCTGGTCACCCACGACCTCGATACCCTGGCAGCGCTGGCCACCCGCGTGGCCGTGCTGTCCGAAGGGCGTATACTCGCGTTCGGCCCCCTCGAAGAGATCATGCGCGTGCAGGACCCATTCATCGAACGTTTCTTCCACGGCGAACGCAGCCAGGCCGCCTTGGCCCGCGGGCGAGGCTTGAGCTGATGGAGAGCCGGTCCCATGCGATCGCCGCCGGCCTGTTTGCTATCGTTCTGAGCGCCGGGGTGGTGCTGGCCCTGTGGTGGTTCTCCGACAAGCGCGAGGCGACCCGCGAGCTGGTGCTGGTGACGTCCAGCAGCGTCAATGGCCTCAACCCCCAGGCCACCGTGCGTTACCGGGGCATCGTGGCCGGCAAGGTGGCCGGCATCGGGCTCGACCCGGGCAATCCCCGTGACGTGCTCGTCACCGTGCGCATCCGCGCGGATCTTCCGGTCACCCAGGGCACCCGCGCCCGGCTGGCGACCCAGGGCGTCACCGGTCTGGCCTTCATCGCCCTTGACGACAGCGGTGAGAACGCCGCGCCCCTCGCCGGCGACCCGCCGCGCATCCGGCTCGCGCCGGGGCTGATCGACGAAGTGAGCGCCGCGTCGCTGCAGACGCTTACCCGCGTGCGGGAGCTGGCCGAGCGCCTCGCCGGCCTGGCGAACCCCGACAACCTGGCCCGCATCGAGCGTACCCTGGCCCACCTCGAACGCTCCAGCCAGGGCCTGGAGCGCACGCTCCAGGAGGCGCCGCAAACCCTGGCGGCGGTGCGCCAGGTGTTCTCCAGAGACAACCTCGCGCGCATCAGCCGTTCCCTCGACAATCTCGAGCGCCTGAGCGGCGAGGCAGTGCCGTTGGCCCGCGAAGGGCGCACGCTGCTCAACCGCCTGCAGACGGTGAGCGAACGCATCGACAGCCTGGCCGGGGCGACCGGCGAGGGCGTCGCGACCAGCACGCTGCCGCGGCTCAACGGGCTCCTGCAGGAACTCACGATCACCTCGCGGCAGCTCTCCGACCTGCTCGACGAGATCGACAATTCGCCCCAGCTGCTGCTGCTGGGCCGTGGCAAACCCTTGCCAGGCCCAGGCGAGGCGGGTTTCCGCCAGCCTGGCCACTGACAGCCAGCATTGACCGCCATCCTTCGACGGAGTCCTGTTTTCATGGCCCAGCCGCGTCCCTCCCGCTTCCTGATGGCTTCGGCCGGCATGCTGGCCGTGGCCCTGCTGGCGGCCTGCACGGGCCTGCCCAAGGTGGCGCCTGCCTATGCCGTCCATGACTTTGGCGGCCCGGACCCCGTCGCCGCCCGCAGCCTTGGCTTTCCGCTGCGCAATATCGAGGTCGTGGCGGCGCCGTGGCTGGCGTCCACCGCGATGCAGTATCGTCTGGCCTACGCCCAGGCGACCCGCCGCCAGGGCTATGTGGAAAGCCGCTGGGCAGCCCAGCCGGCGCAGTTGGTCGAGCTCGCGGTCAAGCGGGCGATCCGTACCGGTGAGGCCGGGGCTGGCGGCGCCTGCCGGCTGCGGGTCGAGCTGGATGAGTTCGTGCAGGTTTTCGACAGCGAGACCCTGAGCCGCGGTGTCGTCGAGGCCCGTGCGGTGCTGCTCGCGCCGCGCACCGACCAGATCGTCGCCAGCCGCAGCTTCTCGCTGGCCCAGCCGGCCCCGTCGGCCGACGCGCTGGGCGGCGTGAGTGCGCTGCGGGGCGGCGTGCAAGGGCTCGGCAGCGAGCTGTTCGGCTGGCTCGATGCGCTCGACCGGGAAGGCTCCGCGCGCAGCGGCGGCAGCCTGCGCAGCCGCTGCGGGGCCTGATCATCAAACGATTCTAACCAGGAGACAAACCCATGAACGCCGTACCCGATTCCACCAACGAACCCATGATCCTCCGTGCCGACCTCGATGGCGTGGCCACCCTCACGCTCAACCGGCCGGGGCAGTTCAATGCCTTGTCCCAGGCCATGCTCGAAGCCCTGCTGGCCGAGCTGCAGGCCATTGCCGCCGACAAGTCGGTGCGCGTGGTGGTGCTGGCTGGCGCCGGCAAGGCCTTCTGTGCCGGCCACGACCTCAAGGAAATGCGTGGCAATCACACCAAGGCCTTCATGCAGGCCCTGTTCCGCCTGTGCGGCAAGGTGATGATGCAGATCGTCGGCATGCCCCAGCCGGTGGTGGCGCGCATCCACGGCATCGCCACGGCGGCGGGCTGCCAGCTGGTGTCGATGTGCGACCTGGCGGTGGCCTCGGACGTGGCGCGCTTTGCGGTGTCGGGCATCAACGTGGGCCTCTTCTGCGCGACGCCGAGCGTCGGCCTGTCCCGCAACATGGGGCGCAAGGAGGCCTTCGAGATGCTGGTCACCGGTGACTTCATCGACGCCGCCGAGGCGAAGCGCCGCGGGCTGGTCAACCGCGTGGTGCCGCTCGAGACCCTCGACGAGGAGGTGGGCAGGCTCACCGCGTCGATCTGCGCCAAGTCGCCGGTTGCCATCGCGATGGGCAAGCAGATGTTCTACAGCCAGCTCGAGATGGGCCTCGATGCCGCTTACCAGCACGCCTCCGAGGTGATGGCCTGCAACATGATGTGCGAGGACGCCGCCGAGGGCATCGACGCCTTCATGGCCAAGCGAAAGCCGGTGTGGACCGGCAAGTGAGTTAGCCGCCGCCCGTGCTGATCGATACCCACTGCCACCTGGATGCCGCCGAATTCGACGCCGATCGCGCGGCGGCGCTGCAGGCGGCGCGGGCTGGCGGGGTGGCGGGCTTTCTGGTGCCGGCGGTGGGAGCCTCGAACTTCGAGGCCGTGGCTGCCTTGTCGGCGTCCCACCCTGATGTGGTGCACGCCTTCGGTATCCATCCCATGTACGTGGGCCAGGCGCAGGAGGGCGACCTTGATCTGCTGCAGGCGCGCTTGGCCGGTGGCGGCGCGGTGGCGGTGGGCGAGATCGGCCTCGACGGTTTCGTGCAGGATGGCTGCATGCCCCTGCAGCTGCATTACTTCGAGGCCCAGCTGCGGCTGGCGAAGGCGTTCGAACTGCCGGTGGTCCTGCATGTGCGGCGGGCCCAGGACGAGATCCTCAAGCTCTTGCGCCGCATCCGGCCGCCGGGCGGCATCGCCCACGCCTTCAATGGCAGCCTGCAGCAGGCGGAGGCCTTCATCAAACTGGGCTTCCGGCTCGGCTTTGGTGGTGCGATGACCTACACTGGCTCGCGGCGCATTCGCCAGCTGGCGGCCGAGCTGCCGATCTCGGCGATCGTGCTGGAGACCGATGCGCCGGATATTCCGCCGGCCTGGGGCGCCGGGCAGCGCAACGATCCCGCCAACCTGCCGCGCTTCGCCGAGGTGCTGGCGCAGCTGAGGGGCATGCCGGTGGATGAGGTGGTCGAGGCGACCGGCGCCAACGCGCTGGCGGCCATCCCTGGGCTGCGGCAGCTTGCCGGGCTCAGGCCGGCGTCGCCGCCGGAATCGCGATGAGCTTGAGGATGTCCGATTTCATGCGGGCGATGTCGCCGTCGAACTTCTCGCAGTTCATCATCGACACGCCGAAAACATAGGCATACAGCAGCATGCTGCGGGTGGAGGCTTCATGCAGGGGCAGGCCGATCGCGAGGAAGAGCTCCCGGGCGCAGCGCAGGCGCCACGCATCGACTTCCTCGACGGTGGCAGCGGCCTGGGCGTCGCGGCGGGCCCATTCGCGCATCGCCAGCTCGATCAGGATGCCCTTCTTGTTGCGGCTCGCACTGTAAACGTCTATCACGTGGAAGATCTGGGCTTCTTCCTTGCCCGGCTCGGGCCGCGTCTGCTTGATGATGTCGCGGATCCGGCCGTCCTTCCAGGTGTCGAGCACGCCGGCGAGGAGATCCTGGCGGTCCTTGAAGTGCCAGTAGAAACTGCCCTTCGTGACATGCAGGCGCTTGGCGAGGACTTCGACCCGGATGCCCGTCACGCCCTCGTCGGCGAGGGTGTCGAGGGCTGCCTGAATCCATGCAGCGCGGTCGAGCTGGGGGCGGGGAGTCTTTTCCATACGCAGTAGTATTGACGCTTCGGGTACCATACGCTACCGTACGGAAAGTGACAAGGCAAGGCTGCCTGTGAGAAGCTGTCAGCCGTCATCCGGCTTTCGTGGCGGGTCGCGGCTGCCGGAGGAGGCGCAAGCTTGCAATGTCTGTCTGCCACTGCAGGCGGCGAGGTTTTGCTCATGGCGGCAAACCCGGAAGATGTTGGAAAAACTCTAAATGGAAGGAGTGCAGCATTGAAGATTCTGGTTCCCGTTAAACGTGTGGTCGACTACAACGTCAAGGTCCGCGTCAAGAGCGACGGTTCGGGCGTGGATACGGCCAACGTCAAGATGTCCATGAACCCCTTCGACGAAATCGCCGTCGAGGAAGCTGTGCGTCTCAAGGAAGCCGGCGTGGCGACCGAAGTGGTGGCCGTGTCCTGCGGCGTAGGTGCCTGCCAGGAAACCCTGCGCACGGCGATGGCCATCGGTGCCGATCGCGGCATCCTCGTCGAGACCGACGTCGACCTGCAGCCGCTGGCCGTCGCCAAGCTGCTCAAAGCCCTCTGCGACAAGGAGCAGCCCCAGGTGGTGATCTGCGGCAAGCAGGCCATCGACGATGATGCGAACCAGACCGGCCAGATGCTGTCTGCCCTGATGGGCTGGCCGCAGGCCACGTTTGCCTCCAAGGTTGCGGTGAGCGCCGGCAAGGCCACCGTTACCCGCGAGATCGACGGCGGCCTCGAGACCCTCGAGATCGCCCTGCCTGCCGTGGTGAGCACCGACCTGCGCCTCAACGAGCCGCGTTACGCAACGCTGCCGAACATCATGAAGGCCAAGAAGAAGCCCCTCGAGACGGTCAAGCCGGCCGATCTGGGCGTCGATGTGACGCCGCGCCTGACGACCCTCAAGGTCGCCGAGCCGGCCAAGCGCAGCGCGGGCGTGATGGTGGCTGACGTGGCTCAGCTGGTCGAAAAACTCAAGAACGAAGCGAAGGTGCTGTAATGACGATCCTGGTTGTTGCCGAGCACGACAATGCATCCCTGAAGGGTGCGACCCTCAACACCATTTCCGCCGCCGCCAAACTCGGGGGCGACGTGGTCGTCCTCGTCGCCGGTTCGGGTGCGGCGGGCGCGGTCGAGGCCGCGGCCAAGGTGGCGGGCGTCTCCAAGGTGCTCTCCGCCGATGCGGCGGCCTTCGCCGACCTCGGTGCCGAGAACCTGGCGGCCCAGGTGCTTGCCGTGGTCAAGGCTTCCGGCGGTGCGATCAGCCACGTGCTGGCCCCGGCCACCACCTTCGGCAAGAACGTGCTGCCCCGTGTTGCCGCGCTGCTGGATGTGGCGCAGATCTCCGAGATCGTCGCCATCGAGTCCGCCGACACCTTCGTCCGCCCGATTTACGCCGGCAATGCGCTGGCCACGGTCAAGTCGGCTGACCCGGTCAAGGTCATCACTGTTCGCACCACCGCCTTCGAGGCAGCGGGCGAGGGCGGTGCCGCCACCGTCGAGCAGGTGGCGGCGACGGGCGACCTGGGCCTCTCGAAGCTGGTCGGCCGTGAGCTGACCAAGTCGGCACGCCCCGAGCTGGGGGCCGCCAAGATCATCGTTTCCGGTGGTCGTGGCATGGGCAGCGGTGAGAACTACAAGCAGGTTCTCGAGCCCCTCGCCGACAAGATCGGTGCCGCCCTCGGTGCAAGCCGTGCGGCAGTCGATGC
>JAEUNU010000151.1 GCA_016789125.1 Zoogloea sp.
CAACCGCGGCGCCGGCATGTGAGCGGCGCGTGTGGCAAAAACCGCCACCGCCATCCAATACGTTATCCGATTGATTGCATGGCAGCGCCGACATCTAGGCTTCGTGCGGCGCGGTTTTACAACGCCCTCTTCAGCCGCACATCCCCGCCTAGATCGGGGCTGATCCCCGTTTGGCCTCCCCGTGCGACTGAAGTCGCACCTACAGGCCGCCCACGGCGACGGAGCCATCGGCCGCTGATGCGCGCACGGCGCACAAGATAAAGGACACGCAAGATGAAGCAGACAACCCAGCCCGGCACCCGCCCGGGCAAGGCCACCGGCAGCCGCTGGCTGCGCCGCGCCCTGTGGGGCGCCGGGCTGGTAGCGCTGGTGGGGGCGATGGGCTTCTTCGTCGCGCCGCCGCTGGTGAAATCGGTGGCCGAGAGCAAGCTCTCCGAGCTCCTCCACCGCCCGGTGAGCATCGAGGGCCTGTCGATCAACCCCTACGCCCTATCGGCCGAGGTGCGCGGCCTGCGCGTGCTGGAGCGCGAGGGCGGGGCGACGGCGCTGAGCTTCGCCTCGCTGTACGCCAACGTCGAGCTCGAGTCGATCTTCCGCGGCGGGGCGGTGGTGCAGGAGGTGAAGCTGGTCGAGCCGATGCTGAACGTGGCACGCCTCGAGGGCCAGCGCTACAACTGGTCAGACGTGATCGACGAGATGCTGGCCAAGCCGGATGACGGCTCGAAGAGCAGCTTCGCAGTGCACAACATCCGCATCGAGAAGGGCCGCATCGAGTTCGACGACCGCCCGGCCGGGCTGAGGCATGTGGTGGCCGACCTGGAGCTGGGCGTGCCCTTCGTCTCCAACCTGCCGTCCCAGGTCGAGACCTTTGTCGAGCCGCTGCTGGCGATGAAGGTGAACGACACGCCCTTCGAGATCCGCGGCAAGGCCAAGCCCTTTGCGGCGGACCGGGAGTCGGTGGTTGACCTCAAGTTCGACGGCTTCGACCTGACCCGCTACCTCGCCTACCTGCCGGTGGAGAAGACCTTCCGCCTGCCCAGTGCGCGCCTGTCGTCCAGCCTGGAGGCTCGCTTCGAGCAGCCCCCGGGTGGCGCGCCGGCGCTCAACATCAAGGGCGGCGTGAGCCTGGAGGCGGTCGAGGTCCAGCACGCCGACGGCGCGCCGGCGATCAAAGTGCCATCGCTGAAGGTGGTGATCGACCGGCTGGCGCCCCTCAGCAAGGAGCTGGCGATCGCCAGCGTGACGCTGGACAAGCCCGAAGTCACCGTCAGCCGCGAGCGCGATGGCCGGCTCAGCCTGTTGTCGCTGATCCCCAAGCCCGCCGCCGCGCCCGCGCCGGCTGCTGGCAAGCCCGACGAGAAGCCCGCCACGCTGGCCCTCACGCTTGGCGAGTTCAGGGTCGACGGCGGGCGGATCGACCTCACCGACCACCTCGCTGCCGGGCCCTTCCACAAGATCATCCAGGACTTCAACGTCTCGCTGCGCAAGCTCGCGCTGCCGGCCGCGGCGCCCGCCGAGCTGGACTTCGGCTTCAGCACCGACGCTGGCGAGAAGCTCACCCACCAGGGCACCCTCGGCCTTGCGCCCCTCAAGGCGGCGGGGCAGCTCGAACTCACCGGCCTCGACCTGCCGGCCCACAAGCTCTACCTGGCCGCGGCGATGAAGGAGGCCGAGCTGCTGTCCGGCAAGGTGGACGGGCGGGTCGCCTACGACTTTGCGCAGGAGGGCGCTGGCCCCGCAGTGAAGCTGAAGGCCGAGCGTCTGGCGCTGAAGGACCTCGGCCTGCGCCTGAAGGGCGAGAAGACCGAGCTCGTCCGGCTGGGCCTACTCGAGCTGCGCGATACGGCAGTCGACACCGCGGCCCGCAAGCTCGCCATCGGCGAGGTGAATGGCAAGGCGACGCGGGTGGTGCTGATCCGCGCCGCCGACGGCCTCTTCAACGCCCAGCGCCTGGCCGGCGCGCCGGAGGGCAAGCCGGCCGGCAAGCCCGCGGCAAAGCCCGCCGACAGCGGCCCGCCCTGGCTGGTGGAGGTGAAGCACGTGGCCCTCGACGACTGGGGCCTGCGGGTGGAGGACCGCACGCTCGCGCCGGCCATCGTCTTCAACGCCGAGCCGCTCACCCTGCGGGTCGATGGCCTGTCGACGGCGAAGGGCGGCAAGGCGAAGCTCGACCTGCAGGCCGGCATCAACAAGCGTGGCCAGTTCGGCGTGAAGGGCACGCTGGGCCTGGCGCCGCTGGCGGGCAATCTCGACCTCGACCTCAAGGCCGTCGACATCACGATGCTGCAGCCCTACGTGACCGAGAAGGTGAAGATCGCGATCACCCGCGGCAAGCTCACCTCCCGCGGCCGGCTGGCCTTCGAGCTGCCGGCCAGCGGCGGGCCGAAGGGCGCGTTCAAGGGCAGCGTGACCCTGGGTGACTTCGCGTCGGTGGACAAGCTCAACGCCACCGATTTCCTCAAGTGGAAGTCGCTGTACTTCGGCGGGGTGGATGTGCGGCTGGCGCCGCTGGCGGTGAGCATCGACGACATCGCGCTGACCGATTTCTACACCCGCCTGATCCTCGACGCCCAGGGCGGCCTCAACATCCGCGAGATCACCGCCCAGCGCGCCAACGAGGCCAAGGCCGCGGCGGATGCCGCGAAGGCCAATGGCACGGCGCCCGCCAAAGCACCCGAAAAATCTGCCGAAAAGGCCGCTGGCCAGGCGGTGGCGAAGGCCGAGCCGCCTCCGCCGGTGCGCATCAAGCGCATCACGCTGCAGGGCGGCAACATCGCCTACAGCGACCGCTTCATCAAGCCCAACTACGACGCCAACCTCACCGGCATGGGCGGCCGGCTCACCGGCCTGTCGTCCGACCCCGACACCATCGCCGAGCTCGACCTGCGCGGCAAGGTGGACAACTCGGCGCCCCTCGAGATCGTCGGCAGGCTCAACCCCTTCCGGCAGGACAGGGCGCTCGACATCCGCGCCTCGGTGAAGGATTTCGAGCTCTCCAGCGTGTCCACCTACGCCGCCAAGTACGTGGGCTACGGCATCGAGAAGGGCAAGCTGTCGGCCCAGCTGGGCTACAAGGTCGAGGATCGCAAGCTCAGCGCCACCAACCAGGTCTTCCTCGACCAGCTGACCTTCGGCGAGAAGGTGGACAGCCCGAGCGCCCTCAAGCTGCCGGTGTTGCTGGCGGTGTCGCTGCTCAAGAACAGCCGCGGCGAGATCGACCTCGACCTGCCCGTCGGCGGCTCGCTGGACGACCCGCAGTTCAGCGTGGGCGGCATCGTGGTGAAGGTGATCGTCAACCTGATCACCAAGGCCATCACCTCGCCCTTCGCGCTGCTGGGCTCGATCTTCGGGGGCAACGCCGAGGAGTTCGCCTGGCTGGATTTCGAGCCTGGCTTCGCGCGCCTCGGGCCGGGGGCCGACGACAAGCTCAAGTCGATCGCCAGGGTGATGGCCGACAAGCCGGGCCTCAAGCTCGAGATCGCTGGCCGCGTCGACCCCGCCACCGACCGGGAAGGCCTGCTGCGGGCGACGCTGCTCGGCAAGGTCGAGGCCTTGAAGGTGAAGGACATGGCCAGGAAGGGCGAATCCCTCGGTGACGACGGCCGCGTGACGGTGTCGCCCGCCGAATATCCGGGCCTGCTGACGCGCGTTTACAAGGACGAGAAGTTCCCGAAGCCACGCAATGTGATCGGCCTGGCCAGGGAACTGCCGGTGCCCGAGATGGAAAAGCTGATCCTCGCCAATACCCGGGTCGGCGACGAGGATGTGCGCCTGCTCGGCCAGCAGCGCGCCCAGGCGGTCAAGAGCTGGCTGATCGAGAAGGGGCAGGTGCCGGCGGAGCGCGTGTTCGTGCTGTCCACCCACGAGGGCGACGACGGCAAGCAACCGAAGGCCCGGATCAGCCGGGTCGATTTCTCCTTGCGGTGAACCGGAGGATCACGATGCAGACACACAAGCTGGACGAAGCCCGGCGCGCCGAGGCCCTGGCCGGCCTGCCCGGCTGGGCCCCGCTGCCCGGGCGGGACGCGATCGGCAAGACCTTCCGCTTCGCCGACTTCAACGCGGCTTTTGGCTGGATGAGCCGGGTCGCACTGATGGCCGAACGGCTCGACCATCACCCCGAGTGGCGCAATGTCTATAACCGGGTCGAGGTGGTGCTCACCACCCACGACGCGGGAGGCGTCACCGGGCGCGATGTCGAGCTCGCCCGCTTCATGGACGCGTCGGCGCGCTGAGGCCTTCCGCCGCACTGCGCCATGCACGGCTCGGGCGACGGTGCTAAGCTTTGCCAGACCGGCCTTATCCGCCGACAACAGACCTGCCACTGCGTCCGGTTTCACCGGAACGACAAAAAACCGGCGGGCTGCTTGAGGGAGAATACAGCACATGCATCTGACCTTTGACTGGCATGGGGCCTTGCGCCGTGCACGCCACGGGGTGAAAGAGCCCGCGGCTGCAGGCGGCGCCGTGCCGCGGCTCGCCTGGAAGCGTTTTCCCTACGGCGATCGCGTCTACCGCTACGGCGGCACCGCCCTGCACACCAACTGGTGCCGCCTCCACCGGGCCGATCGGGAGCCTTATCCCACCGTCGACAACCTCCTCGAGCTGCTGCGGGCCAACCCGGGCCTCGAGCCCCACGCAGTCAACCCGACGGCGCTGGCCCCGATGCTCGAAGAGGCGTGGCGCAGCTTCCACGCCGGCGACTTCGCCGATGCCGTCGAGCGTGGCCTGGCGGTCGGGCCGGTGGGGGGCGTGGTGGCCGCCCGGGCGGCCACCGTGTACGCCGGCCACCTCGAGGAAGACCCGACGCGGCGTCTCGCCATCCTGCGCGAGGCGGTCGAGTCGGCGGCGGCGCTGGTCCACCTCGCGCCGAACTGGGCCAACGCCTGGTACGCCCATGGCGCCGCACTGGGGCGCTACAGCCAGCATCTGTCGGTGGTGAAGGCGCTCTCCCAGGGGCTGGGCGGCAAGGTGCGCGACAGCCTCCATCGGGCCCTGCAGCTCGAGCCCGGCCACGCGCATGCCCATGTGGGGCTGGGGGTCTATAACGCCGAGGTGATCGACAAGGTCGGCGCGATGGTGGGTGGCCTGACCTACGGTGTGCGCAAGGAGGCGGTGGTCGACCACTTCGAGGCGGCCCGGGCTCTGCACCCCCAGTCGCCGGTGGTCCTGGCCGAATACGCGCAGTCGTCGCTTATGGTCCTGGAGGGTGCCCGTTCAGGCCGCGCCCACGCGCTGTGCGCCGAGGCGACCGCCTGCCAGCCGGTGGATGCCCTGGAGCGCCTGCACCAGGAGTGGGCGTTGGGCGAGCTCGAGGCGGGCCCCGAGTATCCCTGAATTGCCCTTGTCCGCGCGCCGGGCTCAGCCCTTGGCGCGTATCAGGCGGGCTTTTTCCCGCTCCCAGTCGCGTTCCTTCTCGGTCTCGCGCTTGTCGAACTGCTTCTTGCCCTTGGCGAGGCCGACGCTGATCTTGATCCGGCCCTTGGTGTAGTGGAGGTCGAGGGGAACCAGCGCGTAGCCGGCCCGCTCGACCTTGCCGATCAGCTTGGCGATCTCCTCTGCGTGCAGCAGCAGCTTGCGGGTGCGGGTGGGGTCGGGGTGGATGTGGGTGGAGGCGGACTCCAGCGGGGTGATGTGCATGCCGACGATGAAGATCTCGGCGCTGCGGATCACCACGTAGCTTTCCTTGATGTTGGCGCGCCCGGCCCGGATGGCCTTGACCTCCCAGCCCTGGAGCACCAGGCCGGCTTCGTATTTGTCCTCGATGAAGTAATCGTGGAAGGCCTTGCGGTTGTCGATGATGCTCATTGGCGTAGGCTCGTGGGGGCGCGTAAAATCGCTGATTTTAACAGCTCGGTAGCCCCGCCGCGTCCCGATGGCAGCCGTCAAGAAAATCGTACTGATCGAATACACCCCGGTCCAGATGTTCGATCTGGTCGACCGTTGCGAGGACTACCCGAAGTTTCTGCCGTGGTGCGGCGGTAGCGAGGTGCAGTCCCGCGACGAGAAGATCACCCGGGCAACCCTGCACATCAACTACCACGGGATCAAATCCCACTTCAGCACCGAGAACGAGAAACACTACCCGTCCCACATGCTGATCCGCCTGACTGATGGGCCCTTCACGCACCTGGACGGCTCCTGGAACTTCATCCCGCTGGGCGATGCCGCCTGCAAGGTGGAGTTCAACCTGCATTACGAGTTCTCCAGCCGCCTCATCGAGAAGGCGGTGGGGCCGGTGTTCAACCACATCGCCAACACCTTCGTCGATTCCTTCGTGAAGCGTGCCGGGCAGGTTTACGGCGGAAAGGCCTGAGATGTCCGATTCGATCAACGTCGAAGTCTGCTATGCCCTGCGCGACCACCAGGAGATCGTCCGCCTCAAGCTGCCCGCCGGCAGCACGGTGCAGCGGGCGGTCGAGGCCTCGGGCCTCTTGCAGAAGCACCCCGAGATCGACATCGCCAAGACCAACAAGCTGGGCGTCTTTGCCAAGCTGGTCAAGGGCGACACGGTGCTGCGCGACCGCGACCGGGTCGAGATCTACCGCCCGCTGATCGCCGACCCGAAGGATGTGCGCCGCAAGCGTGCGGAAGAGGGCAAGGTCATGAAGAAGGGCGGCGGTCCGGCCGAGGAGGCCGCCGGCTGAGGCCGGCGCTACTTGCAGTTGCGGGCGACGTACTTGCCCAGGCGTTCGATTTCGGCCTCGTGCTCGGCGTCGTCGAGCACCACGCGCTCGCCGTTGTCGGCAAAGCGGGCGACCCGCTGGCCGTCCTGCATCGCCACCAGCTGGGCGCGGGCTTCGCTGCAATCCTTCTGGCGGCTGTCCGTCTCCGCGCGCTCCTTGCTGGCTTTTTCCTCGGCCTCCGCCGTCGCAGCCCGGCGTTTCTTGAACGCGAGCTCCTTCTCCGCCAGCGACGGGGCCGCCGGCTTGCCGTCCGCGGCCGGTGCGGCAGCCTTCTCGGGGGCCAGCGGCGCCTTGCGCAGGGTGCGTACGGTGGCTTCGGCGGGCGGCATGTCGGAGTAATGCACGCGCCCGGCGGAGTCTTTCCAGCTGTATATTTCCTGGCCGGAGGCTGCCGTGGTGGCAAGAGCGAGCACGACGGCCGGAAGTTTGTGCAACATTGGGTACTCCATCAGGACAAAGCTTTTGCCGCAAGCCGGCGAGCTACGTATAATACGGATTTGATTCAAGGGATTAAAGCCATGCGAGTGATTCAGAAGGCGCTGACGTTCATGACGTCCTTCTCATCCCCGCCCATTCGAGCGTTCTCCCGCGCGACGTCAGTCTCCAGACGAAGCTCACGCGCAACATTACCCTGAATATTCCCCTGGTGTCCGCCGCAATGGATACCGTCACCGAAGCTCGCCTCGCCATTGCGCTCGCGCAGGAAGGCGGGATCGGGATCGTTCACAAGAACCTGACCCCCCAGCAGCAGGCGGCCGAAGTGGCCAAGGTAAAACGCTTCGAATCGGGCATCCTCAAGGACCCGATCACCATCCCGCCGACCATGACGGTCCGCGAGGTGCTCAACCTCACCCGTACCCACAAGTTCTCCGGCCTGCCGGTGGTGGAAAACGGCAAGGTGATCGGCATCGTCACCAACCGTGACACCCGCTTCGAGACCAATCTCGACCAGCCCGTGTCGGCGATCATGACGCCCCAGTCGCGCCTTGTCACCGTGCGCGAGGGCGCCAGCCTCGACGAAGGCCGTGCGCTGATGCACAAGCACCGCCTCGAGCGCGTGCTGGTGCTCAACGACGCGGGTGAGCTGGCCGGCCTCATCACCGTCAAGGACATGATGAAGTCCACCGAGCACCCGCTCGCCGCCAAGGACAGCCTCGGCCGCCTGCGCGTCGGCGCGGCCATCGGCGTCGGTGCCGGCACCGAGGAGCGCGCCGCGCTGCTGGCTGAGGCCGGCGTCGACGTGATCGTCGTCGATACCGCCCACGGTCACTCCCAAGGCGTGCTCGACCGGGTCAATTGGGTCAAGAAGAACTTTCCGCAGGTCGAGGTCATCGGCGGCAACATCGCCACTGCCGCTGCTGCATTGGCGCTGGTCGAAGCCGGCGCCGATGGCGTCAAGGTGGGTATCGGCCCGGGTTCGATCTGCACCACCCGCATCGTCGCCGGTGTCGGCGTGCCCCAGATCACCGCGGTTGACAACGTCGCCACGGCGCTGGCCGGTTC
>JAEUNU010000152.1 GCA_016789125.1 Zoogloea sp.
ACCCGATGATACCGAAATGCCCGCCCCAGGGGCGCCGCAAAGCACGGCCCGGGGAAAAGGAAACGGACAGGAACAAAAAAGGGCTTCACACGGAAGCCCTTGGATGCAGCCGGCAGCCCGCTCAGGGGCGGCCGATGCTCAGGTAGGTGAGACCGGCCTTCTTCGGCAGCGCCGGGTCGAAGATGTTGCGCCCATCGAAGATGATGCCGCTCTTCAGCTTGGCCTTGATGACATCGAAGTCGGGGCTGCGGAATTCCTTCCACTCGGTCACGATGAGCAACGCGTCGGCATCGTCAAGGGCCTGCATCGGCCGCTCTGCGTAGGCCAGGCGTGCATCCTCGCCAAAAACCCGGCGGGCCTCGGCCATTGCCACCGGGTCGTAGGCGGTGACGGTGGCGCCCCGGCGGAACAGCTCGGCGATGATCACCCGGCTCGGTGCCTCGCGCATGTCGTCGGTGTTCGGCTTGAAGGCCAGGCCCCACACGGCAAAATGCTTGCCGCTGAGATCCTCGCCAAAGCGCTCGACGACCTTGTCGACGAGCACCAGCTTCTGGGCATCGTTGGCCTCCTCGACGGCGTTCAGGACGCGCAGCGTGTGCCCGGAATCGGAGCCGGTCTTGATCAGCGCCTTAACGTCCTTCGGGAAGCAGGAGCCACCGTAGCCGCAACCGGCATACAGGAAGTGGTAACCGATGCGCGGATCGCTACCGATGCCGTGGCGGACGAGTTCGATATCGGCGCCGAGGGTTTCGGCGAGCAGCGCCAGCTCGTTCATGAAGCTGATCCGCGTCGCCAGCATTGCGTTGGCGGCGTACTTGGTGAGCTCGGCGCTGCGCAGGTCCATGATCAGCAGCTTCTCGTGGTTACGCTGGAAGGGTGCGTAAAGCGCCTTCATCAGGAAGATCGCCTGGTCGTCCTCGGCGCCGACGACGATGCGGTCGGGGCGCATGAAGTCGTCCACCGCGGCGCCCTCCTTGAGGAACTCGGGGTTCGAGACGACGCTGTAGGGGATGTTTTCGCCGCGGGCGTCGAGCTCGGCGCGCACGGCCGCCTTGACCTTGTCGGCGGTACCCACCGGCACAGTGCTCTTGTCGACGATCACCTTGTAATCGGTCATGTGGCGGCCAATGGCCCTGGCCGCCGACAGCACGTACTGGAGGTCGGCGGAACCGTCCTCGTCGGGCGGCGTGCCGACAGCGATGAACTGGATCGTGCCGAACTGGACGGCTTCCTGCACGTCGGTGGTGAAATGCAGGCGACCGGCCGCCACGTTGCGGGCGACCACCTGGTCGAGGCCCGGCTCGTGGATGGGGATGCCGCCTTCCTTGAGAACCCGGATCTTTTCGGGATCCAGGTCGAGGCACAACACGTCGTTGCCCATTTCGGCAAGGCAGGCTCCCGACACCAGACCGACGTAACCGGTACCGACCACGGTGATTTTCATATCTTCTTTCCCAAGATGAATCTAGAAATCGCGCCCGGAAAACGGCGCGCGCACAGGAGTTCGCAGCTTAGTCCCGGCAAGGCCGAAGGAGCCTCAGGGCGCCAGGTCGAATTCTTCGGTCCGCTTCGGCGGGTAGGTTTCCCAACCGCCGCAGGCCGGGCAGCGCCAGTAGAACTGCCGCGCCTTGAAGCCGCAGGTATCGCAGCGATAGCGGGCGACGCGGCGGGTGTGGCCATGGACCAGGCTCTTGACGAGCTCGATGTCGGTGCGCTGCTCGGCCGGCGCGGTGAGCAGGGCCGCCTCGAGCAGTTTGTCAAGCCCGAGCAGCGTGGGGTTGCGGCGCAGCTCGTCGCGGACGAGCTGGTAGGCGACCTGAGGGCCCTCCTTCTGCAGCTCCCACTGGAACAGGGCGTCGAGCAGATCGAGGGACGGGTACTTGTCGAGGTAGCTGCGCAGGAGCTGGATGCCCTGCTCCAGCTCGCCGATGCGCCGGTAGGCATCCATGATCCGCTCGGCAACCAGGGCAAGATAGATCGGGTTCTGCTTCTCGACCATCTTCCAGGCCTCGAGGGCTGCCATGTCGTCGCCCCGCGAGGCGCACAGGTCGCCCATCAGCATATTGGCACGCACCGACTTGCGGTTCAGCTCGAGCGCCCGGCCGAGGCTCTCCATGGCTTCGTCAAAGCGGGAATTGGCCATCGCCGCTGCCGCCAGCTCACAGTGGAAGTTGGCGACCTCCTTTTCCCACAGCACCCCCTCGTGGTGCGGCAGGACTTCGGCGATCTCGATAGCCTTCTTCCAGTCCTTCTCCTGCTGGTAGATGTCGAGGAGATTGTTGAGGGCGAAATCGTTGAAGCGGGTCCCGCGCAGCTTGACGAACACGGCCTCGGCCCGATCGAGCAGGCCCGCCTTGAGGAAGTCCAGGCCCAGCTCGGAGAGCGCGTGCTGGCGCTGCTCGTCGGAGAGATCCTCGCGATCGATGAGATTCTGGTGCATCCGGATCGCCCGGTCGGTCTCACCCCGACGGCGGAACAGGCTGCCCAGCGCAAAATGCAGCTCGACAGTCTGGTTGTCGATCTTGACCGCCTCGATGAAGGCGTCGATGGCCTTGTCGGGCTGTTCGTTGAGCAGGAAGTTGAGGCCGGTCAGATAGGTTCGCGGCAGCGCCCGCGACTCCTTCACCACGTGCTTGATGTCGATGCGGGCGGCCAGCCAGCCGAGCACGAAGAACAGCGGAAACGCCAGCAGCCACCAGAGTTCGAATTCCATGGAGTCAGTAGGTCTCCGGCAGATCGGGGCCGTGGGCCAGGGGCAACTGGCTGCGCGTCTCGGAGGGCGCGGCACGCCCCTTCTCCTCGCGGAGATGGCCGATCTCGCGATGCTGCCGGTAAAGCGTGGCGACCGTCGCGGTCACGCCGATCAGCACGCCGAGGACGACGAACAGCAGGATCACCAGCACCAGGGGTACATGCCACTGGGTGCCGAAGAAGAACCGCAGGACGACCACGTCGTCATTCTTCACTGCAAACCCGAAGAGGAGCAGGAACAGGAACAGCCGGAAGATCCACATAAGCACGCGCATGCCCGAAATTATCCCTGACGTGAACAAAAAAAAGAAGGCGGCCTGCGCCGCCTTCTGTATCTAGCCAATGGCCACCGGGATGCTGCGGCCTGACGGGACTCAGCCCATCATGTCGACACGCTCCCGCAACTCCTTGCCGGCCTTGAAGTGAGGGACGTACTTCTCGGGTACCTGCACCTTTTCGCCGGACTTCGGATTGCGCCCCACGCGGGGCGGACGGTAATTAAGGGCAAAACTGCCAAAACCGCGGATCTCGATGCGATCACCCCGCGACAGGGCATCGGTCATCGCATCGAGAATCATCTTTACCGCGAACTCGGCGTCCTTCGCGACCAACTGGGGAAAACGCTCCGCCAGCCGGGCGATGAGCTCCGACTTGGTCATGCCCGAACCGCTTACTTCTGCTCGTTGAGCTTGGCCTTCAGCAGCGCACCCAGGTTGGTGGTGCCGCTGGCAGCGGAACCGCTGTCAGACGCCAGCTTGCTCATCGCTTCGTTCTGCTCGACCTGATCCTTGGCACGGATCGACAGATTGATGCCGCGGGTCTTGCGATCCACGTTGATGATCAGGGCCTCGACGGACTCACCGACCTTCAGCAGCAGGGAGAGGTCGTCCACGCGGTCGCGGGAGAACTCGGAAGCGCGCAGATAGCCTTCGACGTCGTCGTTCAGGGCGATCACGGCACCACGGGCATCAACGGACTTCACGGAGCCATTCACGAGGGTGTTCTTGTCGTGGGTGGCGATGAAGTTGGTGAACGGGTCGCCTTCGAGCTGCTTGATGCCGAGGGAGATGCGCTCCTTCTCGACGTCGATGTTCAGCACCACGGCCTCGACTTCGTCGCCCTTCTTGTACTGGCGGACAGCTTCTTCGCCGGTCAGCGACCAGGACAGGTCGGACAGGTGAACCAGGCCGTCGATGCCGCCTTCCAGGCCAATGAACACGCCGAAGTCGGTCAGGGACTTGATCTGGCCGCGGACCTTGTCGCCCTTCTTGTGGTTGATGGCGAAATCGTCCCACGGATTGGACATGCACTGCTTCATGCCCAGGGAGATACGACGACGGTCTTCGTCGATCTCGAGGATCATGACCTCGACTTCGTCGCCCAGCTGGACAACCTTGGTCGGGTGGATGTTCTTGTTGGTCCAGTCCATTTCGGAGACGTGCACCAGGCCTTCGATACCCTGCTCGACTTCAACGAATGCGCCGTAGTCGGTGATATTGGTCACCTTGCCGAACAGGCGGGTGCCCTGCGGGTAACGACGGGAGATGCCGACCCACGGATCTTCGCCCAGCTGCTTGAGGCCCAGGGAGACGCGGTTCTTCTCCTGGTCGAACTTGAGCACCTTGGCTTCGAGTTCGTCGCCGACGGACAGGACTTCGGACGGGTGACGCACGCGACGCCAGGCCAGGTCGGTGATGTGCAGCAGGCCATCGATGCCGCCCAGATCCACGAATGCGCCGTAGTCGGTGATGTTCTTGACGATACCCTTGACGACGGTGCCTTCCTTGAGGGTTTCGAGGAGCTTCTGACGCTCTTCACCCATGGAGGCTTCCAGCACGGCGCGGCGGGAGACGACGACGTTGTTGCGCTTGCGGTCGAGCTTGATGACGCGGAATTCGAATTCCTTGCCTTCGAACGGGGTGGTGTCCTTGACCGGACGCATGTCCACCAGCGAACCCGGCAGGAAGGCGCGGATGCCGTTGACCATGACGGTCAGGCCACCCTTCACCTTGCCGGTGATCATGCCCTTGACGAGGATCGCGTCGTTGAGGGCCTTGTCGAGGTCGTTCCAGGCGGCGATGCGCTTGGCCTTGTCGCGGGAAAGGCGGGTCTCGCCGTAGCCGTCCTCGAGCTGCTCGATCGCAACCTGAACGTAGTCACCGATCTGGGCGGTCAGCTCACCGCGGTCGGTACGGAACTCTTCGACGGGGATGTAGCTCTCGGACTTCAGGCCGGCATTTACGACCACGAAGTTCTGGTCGATGCGCACGACTTCGGCGGTGATGACTTCACCGGCGCGCATTTCCTGGCGATTGAGGGACTCCTCGAACAGCGCGGCAAAGCTATCCTCGAGGGAAACAGGGGTGGCAGTGGACATAGGGAAAAAGAACCTTACAACCGTCGCGAGACGGCTCCTGGTTGAAAAACCTCCAGCACCCTACCTGGGGCTGGAGGACTGAACTTTTGAAACGCTTACCTGAGTGCAGCGGCCTGGGCCATCACGAAATCGACCGCCTGTTCGACGGTCATGTCGGAGGTGTCGAGGAGCACCGCATCGTCTTCTTTCCGGAGGGGCGCCACCGCACGCCGGGAATCCCGCTCGTCGCGCTCGCGCAAGTCTTTCAGAAGATCTGTCATCTTAGCAGGCATTCCCTTATCGATCAACTGCTTATAACGGCGATCCGCCCTCGCTTCGGCAGAGGCGGTCAGAAAGATCTTGATCCGGGCGTCCGGGAAGATCACCGAGCCCATGTCACGCCCCTCACCCACCAGGCCCGGCCCGCGGCGGTAGGCGCGCTGGCGCCAGAACAGCGCCTCACGCACGGCCGGCAGCGCGGCGACCCGGGAGGCGCCGACCGAGCAGGCCTCGCTGCGGATCGCGTCGCCCACGTCGCGGCCGTCCAGCAGCACCCGGTCGCCCTCGAAGCGTGCCGGCAAGGCCGCCGCGATGGCTGCCACCGCCGCCTCGTCGTCGAGCGCGACACCCTTCTCGAGGGCCGCCAGCGCGACGATGCGGTACAGCGCACCGCTGTCCAGGTGCTCAAAGCCCAGTGCCGCGGCCACGCGGGCCGCCACCGTGCCCTTGCCCGACGCGGACGGCCCGTCGATAGCGAGCACCGGCACCGGCTGGGTGATGCCGGCGAAGGCCTGGAAGTATTCGGGGAAGGTCTTGTTGACGCACTTCGGATCGTTGATGCGCACGTAGGCCCCACCCAGGGTAGCCAACGAGAAGCACATCGCCACCCGGTGGTCGTCGTAGGTGTCGATCACCGCCGGGCGCAGCTCCGTGGGCGGCGTGACGCGCAGCGCCTCGGGAAACTCCTCGACCGTGGCACCCAGCTTGCGCAGCTCGGTGGCCATCGCGGCGATGCGGTCGGTCTCCTTGACGCGCCAGCTGCCGATGTTGCGCAGGGTGCTCGGCCCGTCGGCAAAGAGCGCCGCAACAGAGAGCGTCATCGCCGCATCGGGGATGTGGTTGAGATCGAGATCGAAGGCCTTCAGCTTGCCGGAGGCCGGCGCCCGGGCTTCGATCCAGTCGTCGCCCCAGCTGATGTCGGCACCCATCACCGCCAGCGCGTCGGCAAACTTCACGTCGCCCTGGATGCTCTGGCGGCCAGCCCCCACGACCCGCACCGGGCCACCGCCGAGCGCCCCGGCCGCCAGGAAATAGCTGGCCGTCGACGCATCGCCCTCGACGGCGATCCGCCCCGGCGAGGTGTAGCGCTGGCCGGCCGGCACCGTGAAGCGGCTCCAGCCGTCACGCTCGACGCACACGCCGAAGCGCTCCATGAGGTTGAGGGTGATCTCGACATACGGCCGGCTGATCAACTCGCCCTCGACTTCGATGACGAGCGGCTTCTCCCGCGCCACCAGCGGTGCAGCCTGCAGCAGGCCGGTGAGAAACTGGCTCGACACATTGCCGCGCACACTCACCCGCTCAGCGCCCAGCAGCGACGGCTTGAGGGCCAGCGGCGGGAAGCCGGGCTCCCCCAACCACTCGACACGGGCGCCCAGCTGCTTGAGCCCATCGACGAGATCTCCGATCGGGCGCTCGTGCATGCGCGGCACGCCGGACAGGCGCACCTCGGCGTCGGCGTCGTCACAGCCCGACAGGCAGGCCACGATGGCCGGCACCAGGGTACGGATGCTGAGCCCGGAGTTGCCGACGAAGATGTCGGCACTGAGCTTGGGAAAACGCCCGCCACAACCGGCAACCCGCAGCGCCCCGCCCTCCTCCGCCACGTTGACGCCGAGGGCGACGATCGCGTTGCGCATCACCCGGGTGTCGTCGGAGTCGAGCAGCGCCTCGACCAGGGTGTCACCCTCGGCCAGCGCCGCCAGCAGCAGCACGCGGTTGGAGATGCTCTTGGAGCCGGGCAGACGCACGCTGCCGGCGGCCTTCAGCATCGGCGGCAGATCGATGAATTCCATGGAAGATCCTTGTGTCACTCGCCCGACGGCGGGGCGGGAAAGGCCTTGTCGGCCCAGGTATTGCGGGCCCGGCTGGCTGCGTCGAAGACCCTCTCGAGGGCCGGGCCGTTGGCCTCCGCCAGGAGGGCGCGCAGGTAGGCGAGCTCGGTGAGGTAGGCGTCCAGCTCGGCCAGCAGGGACTGGCGGTTGGCGATGCAGATGTCGCGCCACATCTCCGGGTGGCTGCCGGCAACCCGGGTGAAATCGCGGAAGCCGCTGGCCGCGTAGCTGAAGAGCTGCTCGGCGTTGGCCCGCCCGGCCAGGTCGTGGACCAGGCCGAAGGCCAGCAGATGGGGCAGGTGGCTGACCGCCGCAAAGACGCGGTCGTGATCCTGCGGGCTCATCTCGTGGAGTACGGCGCCACAGGCCGCCCACAGCTCGCGCACGCGGGCGACCGCCGCCGGGTCGTTCTCGGGCAGCGGGGTGACGACCACCTTGCGATCGCGGTAGAGATCGGCGCGGGCGGCCGCAGGGCCGCTCTTCTCGGCGCCGGCGATGGGGTGGGCCGGCACCACGCAGGCAAGCTGCGGCCCGAGGTGGCGGTAGATCGCCTCGATGACGTCGCGCTTGGTGCTGCCGGCGTCGGTGACGATGGTGCCATCCTGCAGGTGGGGGGCGATGGCCGCAGCAACCGCATCCATCTGACCCACCGGCATGGCGAGCAGTACGAGTTCCGCACCGGCGAGGGCATCAGCCCAGTCGACCGCCACCTCGTCGATGATGCCCAGCTCACGGGCCGCGGCGAGGGGCTCCGGGCGGCGGCCGATGCCGACGACGCGCTCGACCAGCTCTGCCTGGCGCAGCGCCAGCGCAAAGGACCCGCCGATCAGCCCGACCCCGCAGATGACCAGCTTGCCGACCTTCTTCACGCCGGCCACGCTCACACCAGGCAGTTGGGCAGGACTTCGAGGAAGCGGGCGTTCTCGCTCTCGAGGCCGATGGACACGCGGAGCCACTCGGGCATGCCGTAGCCGCCGATCGGCCGGACGATCACGCCCTGGGCGAGCAGCGCGGCATTGACCGCGGAACCGTCGCCAACCTTGAAGGTGACGAAGTTGCCGGCCGACGGAATCCAGTCGAGGCCGAGGCTCTGGAAGCCTTGGGTGAGCTGCACCATTCCGGCAGCGTTGGCCGCGTAGCTGCGCGCCAGGAAGTCGTCGTCGAAGAGCGCCGCAGCAGCCGCGGCCAGGCCGACGCTGCACACGTTGAAGGGCTGGCGCACCCGGTTGAGCAGGTCGATTACCGCCGGATTGCCGAGGCCGTAGCCCACCCGCAGGCCGGCCAGGCCATAGGCCTTCGAGAAGGTGCGGCTGACGAGCAGGTTGGGGAAGCGGGCGATCCAGGCGATGGCGTCGTAACGCTGGTCCGGCGCGAGATATTCGGTGTAGGCCTCGTCGAGCACCACCAGCACGTCGGCCGGCACGCGCGCCAGGAAGGCTTCGAGCTCGGGGCCGGGAATGAAGGTGCCGGTCGGGTTGTTGGGGTTGGCGATGAAGACGACCCGGGTGGCCGGGGTGATCGCCGCCAGCATGGCGTCGAGATCGTGGCCGAAGTTCTTGGCCGGCACCTGGACGCCCCGCGCGCCGGCAGCCTGGGTGGCCAGCGGATAGACGGCGAAGGCGTGCTGGGCGAAGACGGCCTCGCGATCGGGGCCCAGGAAGGCGCCGGCGACCATCTCGAGCACGTCGTTGGAGCCGTTGCCGAGCACGATCTGGTCGAGCGCAACGCCGTAGCGGCGGCACAGGGCGTCCTTTAGCTCGAAGCCGTTGCCGTCGGGGTAGCGGGCGATGTCGGCCAGGGCACGCTGCATAGCCTCACGGGTCTTCTCGCCGACACCGAGGGGGTTTTCGTTGGAGGCGAGTTTGACGATGGAGGCTTCGTCCAGACCCATTTCCCGGGCCAGTTCGGAGATCGGCTTGCCGGGCTGGTAGGGGGAAATGGCCCGGATATGGGCGGGAGCCAGGTCACACAGACGCATCGATCACTCCAGTCGGGAAATCAGTACACGGCCTGGGGGTAGGAGCCCAGGATCTTGAGGTAGGCGGCATCGGCGGCAAGGGCTTCGAGGGCGGTCTTGACCGCGGGGTCGTCCCGGTGCCCTTCGATGTCGACATAGAAGACGTACTCCCACAGGGCCGCACGGGCCGGGCGGGACTCCAGCCGGCTCATCGAGACACCCGCGCGGGCCAGGGGAGCCAGCAGCAGATGCACGGCGCCGGGACGGTTGGTGGCCGACATGATGAGCGAGGTCTTGTCAGCGCCGCTGGGGCCGGCGTCATGGCGGCCGAGCACGAAGAAGCGGGTGGTATTGTTGGGCTCGTCCTCAATGCTCTCGACGAGACGCGGCAACTCGTAGCGCTCGGAGGCGGCTTCACCGGCGATCGCCGCGGCGCCGGGCTCGATGGAGGCCAGCCTTGCGGCCTCGGCGTTGCTACCGACCGAGATCCGCGGCACGCCCGGCAGCGAGCGGTTCAGCCACTCGTGGCACTGGGCCAGGGACTGGGCGTGGGAATACACCTTGGTGATGGCCCCGAGGCTGGTCTCGCGGCTCATCAGATGCTGATGGATGCGCAGCACGACCTCGCCGCAGATCTTGAGCGGCGAACCGAGGAGCAGATCGAGGGTGCGACCGACCGCACCTTCGGTGGAGTTCTCGACCGGCACCACGCCGTACTGGGCGTGGCCGGCTTCGACTTCACGGAAGACGTCGTCGATGGTGGTCTGCGGGACGAGGCGCGCGGCGTGGCCGAAATGCTTGACCGCCGCGCTCTCGGAAAAAGTGCCCAGCGGCCCGAGAAAGGCGATGCCCAGCGGGTTTTCCAGCGACAGGCAGGCCGACATGACCTCGCGGAAGAAGAAAGTGACGCTCTCGTCGGGCAGCGGCCCCTGGTTGAGCCCCTGGATGCGGCGCAGCACCTGGGCCTCGCGCTCCGGGCGGTACACATGGCCGGCCTCGCCGTAGCGGGCCTTGATCTGGCCCACGTGCTCGGCGCAGCGGGCGCGCTCGTTGAGCAGTGCCAGTAATTGTGCATCGATGGAATCGATCTGGTCGCGAACTACGCCCAGTTCCTTGAGCATCCCCTCGTTCATGCGCTCTCCTGAAAAGCTGCGCCGCTCACGCCTTGCGGGCGGCGAAATCCTGCATCAAATCCACCAGCGCCTCGACACCGGCGATGGTCATGGCGTTATAGATCGAGGCCCGCATGCCGCCCACCGACTTGTGCCCCTTGAGGCCCGACAGCTGCCGCTCGGCGGCCTCGGCCAGAAAGTCGGCATCCAGAGCCGGGTGGGCCAGCGTGAAGGGCACGTTCATGCGCGAGCGGCTGGCCACCTCGACCGGGTTCACATAGAAGCCACCACTGCCGTCGATGAGATCGTAGAGCCGCTTCGCCTTGGCGACGTTGGCCTCTTCGACCGCCGCCAGCCCGCCCTGGGCCTTGAGGTGCTTGAACACCAGCCCGGCCAGGTAGATGCCGAAGGTGGGCGGAGTGTTGAGCATCGAGCCGTTCTCGGCCATCGTCGCAAAGTCCATGACGCTCGGTGTGGAAGGCAGCGCCTTGCCGAGGAGGTCCTCCCGGACGATGACGATGACGAGGCCCGCGGGACCGATGTTCTTTTGCGCGCCGGCGTAGATCAGGCCGAAGCGCGACACGTCCATCGGGCGCGACAGGATGTGGGAGCTCATGTCGGCCACCAGCGGCACGCCGGCCGGCAGCTCGGGCAGCTCGAACAGCTCGACGCCGTGGATGGTCTCGTTGGTGCAGACGTGGGCGTAGGCGGCCTTGGAGTCGAACTGCAGCTCGTCGGCGCGCGGCGCGCGGGTGAAGCGGTCGGCCTCTGTGGAGCCGGCCACCCGAACGCGGCCGATGCGCTGGGCTTCCTTCCAGGCTTTCTTGGACCACGAGCCGGTGAGCACGTAGTCGGCCGAGCCGCCGCCCAGCAGGTTCATGGGGATCTGGGCGAACTGCTGGGTCGCCCCACCCTGCAGGAAGAGCACCTTGTAGTTCGCCGGGATGCCCATCAGCTCGCGCAGGTCGGCCTCGGCCTCGTCGATGACCCCGGTGAAATCCTTGCCCCGGTGGCTCATCTCCATGATGCTCATGCCCCGGCCGTGCCAGTCGAGGAGTTCGTCGCGCACCTGCTCGAGCACCGCCGTCGGCAACACCGCCGGGCCAGCCGAGAAATTGAAAATCCGCATCGTGTGAATCCTTCCTGCCTCAGTCTGCTCAGGCTTCGCCGCCGGCCTCGCCAGCCGACTCGCTGCCATCGTCGTGCTCCTCCTCGTCGCCCTCGAGGATCTTCTGGACGCCGGAGAGGGTGCTGCCCTCGTCCACCGAGATCAGCGTGACGCCCTGGGTCGCACGGCCCATCTCGCGGATCTCGGAGACACGGGTGCGCACCAGCACGCCGCCGGTGGTGATCAGCATGATCTGGTCTTTCTCGGTGACCAGGGTGGCGGCAACGACCTTGCCGTTGCGGTCGGAGGTCTGGATCGCGATCATGCCCTTGGTGCCACGACCGTGGCGAGTGTATTCGCCGATCGGGGTGCGCTTGCCGAAACCGTTCTCGGTGGCGGTGAGCACGCCCTGTTCTTCGTCGCTGGCCACCAGCATGGCGATCACGGTCTGGCCGTCTTCGAGCATCATGCCGCGCACGCCGCGGGCCTGGCGGCCCATCGGGCGGACGTCGTTCTCGGAGAAGCGCACGGCCTTGCCGGCGTCGGAGAACATCATCACGTCGTGCTGGCCGTCGGTGATCGCCACGCCAACCAGGTAGTCGCCCTCGTCGAGGCCGACCGCGATGATGCCGGCCTTGCGCGGGTTGGCGAAGTCGGTGAGCGGCGTCTTTTTGACGGTACCCTGCGCCGTTGCCATGAAGATGAAGTGGCCTTCGTCGAACTCCTTGACCGGCAGCACCGCGGTGATCTTCTCGCCCTCGAGGAGCGGGAAGAGGTTGACGATGGGCTTGCCGCGCGAGTTGCGGTTGCCTTCCGGCACCTCATAGACCTTGAGCCAGTAGAGCCGGCCGCGGTTCGAGAAGCACAGGATGTGGTCGTGGGTGTTGGCCACGAAGAGCTGGTCGACGAAGTCGTCGTCCTTCACCGCCGCGGCCTGCTTGCCACGACCGCCGCGCTTCTGGGCGCGGTAGTCGGTGAGCGGCTGGCGCTTGAAGTAGCCGGTGTGGGACAGGGTGACCACCATGTCCTGGGGCGCGATCAGGTCTTCGATGTTGATCTCGGCGGTGTTCATCACCACCTCGGAGCGCCGCGGGTCGCCGAACTGCTGCTTGATGACCGAGAGGTCGTCGCTGATGATCGCGGTGATCCGCTCCGGGCGGGCCAGGATGTCGAGCAGGTCGGCGATGAGGGCCATCACGTCGCGGTATTCGCCGACGATCTTGTCCTGTTCGAGGCCGGTGAGGCGCTGCAGGCGGAGTTCGAGGATGGCCTGGGCCTGGGCTTCGGAGAGCCGGTAGCCCTGGGCCGACAAGCCGTACTCGGGCGCCAGGCCTTCCGGGCGGAAGCTGTCGGAGGTGGCGCGGGCGAGCATCTCCTCGACCAGCGGCGAGCGCCACTGGCGCGCCATCAGCGCCCGCTTGGCGTCGGGCGGCGTGGGTGCGGCCTTGATGAGGGCGATGATCTCGTCCACGTTGGACAGCGCCACCGCCAGGCCTTCGAGGATGTGGCCGCGCTCGCGGGCCTTGCGCAATTCAAAGATGGTGCGGCGGGTGATGACCTCGCGGCGGTGGGCCAGGAAGCATTCGAGCATCTGGCGCAGGTCGAGCAGCCGCGGCTTGCCATCGACCAGCGCCACCATGTTCATGCCGAAGGTGTCCTGGAGCTGGGTCTGCTTGAACAGGTTGTTCAGCACCACGTCGGGCATCTCGTTGCGCTTGAGCTCGATCACCATGCGCATGCCCGACTTGTCCGACTCGTCGCGGATGTCGCTGATGCCCTCGATGCGTTTTTCGTTAACGAGCTCGGCGATCTTCTCGATCAGGGTCTTCTTGTTAACCTGATAAGGGATCTCGTCGACGATGATCGCCTGGCGGTCGCCCTTGCCGATGTCCTCGAAGTGGGTGCGCGCGCGCATCACGACGCGGCCGCGGCCGGTGCGGTAGCCCTCCTGGACACCGGCGAGGCCATAGATGAGGCCGGCGGTGGGGAAGTCCGGTGCGGGAACGATCTTGATCAGCTCGTCGATGGTGGTGTCGGGCTCGGCCAGCAGCTTCTGGCAGGCGTCGACGACCTCGACAAGGTTGTGGGGCGGGATGTTGGTCGCCATGCCCACCGCGATGCCGCCCGAGCCGTTGATCAGCAGGTTGGGGATGCGCGAGGGCAGCACCAGCGGCTCTTTTTCAGAGCCGTCGTAGTTGGGGCCGAAGTCGACGGTTTCCTTGTCGATGTCGGCCAGCAGCTCGTGGCCGATCTTGGCCATGCGGATTTCGGTGTAACGCATCGCCGCTGCGCTGTCGCCGTCCACCGAGCCGAAGTTGCCCTGGCCGTCGACAAGCATGTAGCGCAGCGAGAAATCCTGGGCCATCCGCACGATGGTGTCGTACACCGACTGATCGCCGTGGGGGTGATACTTGCCGATAACGTCACCGACGATGCGCGCGGATTTCTTGTAGGCCTTGTTCCAGTCGTTACCGAGTTCGTGCATCGCGAAGAGCACGCGGCGATGCACAGGCTTCAAGCCATCGCGCACGTCGGGCAGCGCCCGCCCCACGATCACGCTCATCGCGTAATCCAGGTAGGCGTGGCGCATCTCGTCTTCGAGGCTGATGGGGATGGTTTCTTTGGCGAACGGGATCATGGCACCGCGGGAAATCGACTATTCGTCGAAGAGACGAAAAAACGCGATTCTAGCACGCCGAGCCAAGCCGTTCCCGCCCGCCCGCTGCGCCTCGCGGCACGGCACCGCAGGCGTCCGCGTTGTTATCCATCGTCCTCGTGTGCTCTAATCCTGCCACGCAAATCACCACGATACGGGCGCCCCAGAAAGCCCCATCGATCCAAGGAGGAAATCCATGAACGCAGCCAAATTCCGTCTGGCGTCCGCCACCCTGCTGATGCTTGCCAGCCTGGGCGCCACCGCCCAAACCAAGGACATCGTCGTCGACGGCCAGGGCGAAGTGCCCTACGTCGTCGACCAGCGCAACGTCGTCACCCGCAGCGGCTTCGACCTGTGCTGGCGCACCGGCTACTGGACGCCGGCCGCCGCCGGCGCCGTCAAGGCCGGCGAGCTGCCGGTCGGCTGCCACTGCGACAAGGACGTCGTCGGCGCCGACACCTGCGTCCCCGCCACCGCCCGTGGCGCTGCCGGCGCCCCTGCCGCCGCCGCAGTCGCCGCCCCGGCTGCCGCCGCCAAGTGCGACTTCAGCGTGAACCTCTCGGCCGACAGCACCTTCGCCTTCAACAAGGCCACCCTCACCGCCTCCGCCAAGGCCACCCTCGACAACGCCGTGATCGCCAAGCTCGGCAGCTGCGCGGCCGTCGACACGCTGATCATCACCGGCCACACCGACCGCCTCGGCTCCCAAGGCTACAACCAGAAACTCTCCGAAAAGCGCGCCGACGCCGTCAAGGCCTACCTGCTCGGCAAGGGCGTGAAGGCCGCCAACGTCGAAACCATGGGCGCCGGCAAGACCCAGCCGATCAAGGGCTGCGACGACAAGCTCGGCCGCAAGAAGCTGATCGAATGCCTCGCCCCCAACCGCCGCGTCACCGTGGACGTCAAGGGCCCCGCCAAGTAAGCTCGGACGGCTCAGGCCACCCCACCAGAAACCCCGCCCCGGCGGGGTTTTTTCTGCCCCGGACCTCACCACCATGACGCCGACACCGGTCGACCTCCTCATCGAAGCCCGCTGGCTCATCCCCGTCGAGCCCGCCGACACGACCCTCGAACACCACACCGTCGCCGTCCGCGACGGCCACATCGTCGCCGTGCTGCCCACCGCCGAGGCCCGCCTGTGCTATAGCGCCAGCGAAACCGTCAGCCTGCCCGAGCACGTCGTGACGCCCGGCCTGGTCAACCTCCATTGCCATGCAGCAATGACCTTGATGCGCGGCCTCGCCGACGACCTGCCGCTGATGCGCTGGCTCGAGGAGGCCATCTGGCCCGCGGAGGCCCGTCACGCCTCCACCGCCTTCGTCCGCGACGGCAGCCTGCTGGCTGCAGCCGAGATGCTGCGCGGCGGCATCACCACCTGCAACGACATGTATTTCTACCCGGAGGCCACCGCCGAGGCCTTCGACCGCCTCGGCCTGCGGGCCGTGCTCGGGATCACCGTCATCGAGTTCCCATCCCAGTACGCCTCCGACGCCGACGACTACCTTCGCAAGGGGCTCGCCGCCTTCGACGCCTGGCGCAACCACCCGCTGATCCGCTTCGCCCTCGCCCCCCACGCGCCCTACACCGTCGCCGACAAGACCTTCGAGCGCGTCGCCTCGCTGGCCGACGAGCTCGAACTCCCCATCCACATTCACCTCCACGAGACCCGCCAGGAGATCGAGGATAGCCTGCGCAGCTGCGGGCAGCGGCCGATCAGCCGGCTCGAAGCCCTCGGGCTCCTTGGCCCCAACCTCATCGGCGTACATGCCGTGCACCTGGACGACTGCGACATCGAACGCCTCGCCCTCCACGGCTGCGCGGTAGCCCACTGCCCGACCTCCAACATGAAGCTCGCCAGCGGCGCGGCGCCGGTCGCCCGGCTGCTCGACAAGGGCCTCAACGTCGGCCTCGGCACCGACGGCGCCGCCAGCAACAACCGCCTCGACCTCTTCCGCGAGATGCAGCAGGCCAGCCTTCTCGCCAAGCTCGTCACCGGCGACGCCGCCACCCTGCCCGCCCACCGCGCCCTCCGCATGGCCACCCTTGATGGCGCCCGTGCCCTCGGGCTCGACCACGAGATCGGCTCGCTTTGCGCCGGCAAGGCCGCCGACCTGTGCGCCGTGCGCATCGCCGAGCCCGACGCCCTGCCCTGCTTCCACCCCGTCTCGCACCTCGTCCACGTGCTCGGTCGCCATGACGTCTCGGACGTCTGGGTGGCTGGACAACGGCGTTTGCAAGCGGGCAGACTGTTGCAAATAACCAACACGGAGCTATTGAGCACGGCCCGCCTATGGCAGAATAGGCTCCGCCAATGAATTGGATATGCTGCCTGAGTTCATCACGAGCTCCAGCACGATTTAAGAATTTTCCGGTTCTACCCCTTTGCCTTGCGACGAGGAAAACGATGATCAAACAAGCCAAAAAACAACTGCTGATGGCCGCCGCGCTGGCCGCCCTCGGCCTGTCTGCCTCCGCCAGCTTCGCCAAAGACATCGTCGTTGATACGAAAGGCGAAGTGCCTTACGTGATCGACGCGCGTAATGTCGTGGCTCGCAGCGGCACCGACCTCTGCTGGCGCACCGGCTACTGGACCCCGGCTGCTGCCACCAACACCATGGCTGGCAACCTGCCGGTCGGCTGCGAGTGCGACAAGGACGTCGTCCCGGCCGACAAGTGCGTCGTTGCTGCCGCTCCGGCCGCTGGCGCCCGCGCCGCCGCCCCGGCTGCCGTCGCTCCGGTTGGTGAAAAGGTCAAGCTGGCTGCCGACACCCTGTTCGAGTTCAACAAGGCTGTCCTGCTGCCCGCCGGCAAGGCCAAGCTCGACGATCTGGCCGCCAAGTCCAAGAACATGAAGCTGGAAGTCATCCTGGCCGTTGGCCACACCGACCGTATCGGTGGCGACGCCTACAACCAGAAGCTGTCCGAGAAGCGCGCTGCTGCCGTCAAGGACTACCTGGTCGGCAAGGGTGTTGAAGCCAACCGCGTTTACACCGAAGGCAAGGGCGAGAAGCAGCCCGTGACCGGCGACAAGTGCAAAAACCTCGGCAAGGATTCCGGCAAGAACAAGAAGCTGGTCGAGTGCCTGCAGCCGGACCGTCGCGTGGAAATCGAAGTGATCGGCACCAAGTAATCGCCGACATCAAGTTTCCCGTCAGTCCTCAAAAAGCCCTGCCCTGCAGGGCTTTTTGTTTTT
>JAEUNU010000171.1 GCA_016789125.1 Zoogloea sp.
CGGTCGAAGAGATCGTCCAGGGCATCAAGTACGGCGTGCGCAAGATCAACATCGACACCGACATCCGCCTCGCCATGACCGGCGCGATCCGCAAGTTCTTCGTCGAAAACCCGTCCAAATTCGACCCCCGCGAGTTTCTCAAGCCCGCCCGCGAAGCCGCCAAGCTGGTCTGCAAGGCCCGCTTCGAGGCGTTTGGCTGCGCCGGCAACGCCAGCAAGATCAAGCCGATCGGCCTCGACAAGATCGCCGCAGCCTACAAGAGCGGCGCCCTGAACCAGATCGTCCGCTAAGCAGTCGTAACAAGGGCCGGGTCTTCCGGCCCTTTTTTCTAGAAAGGCCCCCTCGATGGCAGCTCCCTGGTCTGCGCTGTTCAGCGCCATTCCCTGGTCCGACGTCATCGCCCACGCCCCCACCGTCGCCAAGGGCGCCAAGAAGCTGTGGCAGAAGGTCGGCAAGCGCCCGGCCGCCGATGACGCCCCCGCCGACGTGCCGGCAACGCCCGCCGGCGCCAGCCCCGAGGCCCGGCTCGCCGCTCTCGAGGCCCGCCTCGCCGAATCCGGGCTGCGCCAGCAGGAAAGCGCCGAACTCCTCGCCGCGCTGGCCGCCCAGAACGCCGACCTCGTGCGCGCCGTCGACGAACTCCAGCGCCGCACCCGCCTGCTCGGCGTGCTGCTCGGCCTCGCCCTGCTGATCGGCGCCGGCGCCCTCGCCGTCACGCTGCTGCGCTGAGCGCCGGCAGCCTTGCCAGCCGGGCCACCCGGGCGGCAAGATGTGCGCCCCACCCCGCCGGCGGCCCGCTCCGCCCCGCATCCGATGCCGCTGCCCGACCACTTCACCGAACACGCGCTGCGCCAGGCCCTCAACGACGAGTTCCACGCCCGCCCGCCGGTCCCCCTGCAAAGCCCGCAGCTCATCAGCTACCTGGCGATGCACCACGAGGGCGAAGCCCCCGGCGCGGCACTCCAGCACCTCATCGCGCTGGGCCGCCAGCTCGGCCAGCCCATCGACGCCGAGGGCAGCCACCGCCTGATCGACTTCGGCCGCTTCCTGCTCAAGTGGGAGCTGCACAACGAATTCTCCAGCTACACCTTCTTCCGCCCCGTCGCCCCCGGCGAAGGCATCGCCGAGCCGACCACCGCGCTGGCCGTGGTGCCCGCCGACTGGCTTGCCGGCATGCCCGGCAAGCTCATCGTGGCAACCCACGTCGAGCTGCGCCAGGTGGCCGAGATCAGCCCTGAGAGCGTGATGGGCAGGCTCGCCCCCAGCCGCCAGACGGTCGGCGCCACCGTCGCCGACGGCGCTGCCTGGGTGTTCACCGACTTCCACTTCGAAGACGGCTTCTCCCGCTTCCTGGTCATCGACGTCTCCCTCACCCAGCGCCAGGCCGGCCGCACCGTGCAGCGCCTGGTCGAGATCGAGACCTACCGGCTGATGTCCCTGCTGGCCTTCCCGGTGGCCAAGGAGGTCGGCCGCCTGCTGGGCGGTGCCGAGCAGCGCCTGGCCGCCCTGATGGACCGCACCAACGCCGCCCGCGCGCCCGAAGACGAACGCAGCGTGCTCGCCGAGCTCACCACCCTCGCCGCCGAAGTCGAGCACTCGGTGGCCCGCACCACCTTCCGCTTCGGCGCCGCCCGGGCCTACCACAGCCTCGTGATGCAGCGCATCGAAGAGCTCCGCGAGCGGCGCATCGCCGGCCTGCCCACCTTCCACGAGTTCATGGAGCGGCGCCTGCTGCCCGCCATGCACACCTGCGAGACCATGGCCCGCCGCCAGGAAGACCTGTCCAGCCGCGTCGCCCGCAACAGCCAGCTGCTGCGCACCCGGGTCGAGGTCGAGCTCGAACGCCAGAACCAGGAGCTCCTCGCCCAGATGAACCGCCGGGCCAAGCTCCAGCTGCACCTGCAGGCGACCGTCGAAGGCCTGTCCGTGGTGGCGATCACCTACTACGCCTCGCAGCTCGTCCAGTACGTGGCCAAGGGCCTCAAGCACGCCATCGAGCCGCTCACGCCGGAGGGCATCACCGCGGTCGCGATCCCCGTCATCGCGCTCGTCGTCGCCCTCGGCACCCGGCGCATGCGCAAGCACCTGGCCGAGGCCGAGGGCGGGCACTGAGCAGCGGCGCTGCCCCTCGCTCCGCCAGCCGGCTATAATCGCGTTTTGACCGTCGGACACCCAGACCGTGACCACTCCGCTCTTCGAATCCACCCTCCGCAGCCTGACCCTCCTCGGCCGTGGCAAGGTGCGCGACATCTACGCCATCGACGCCGACAAGCTGCTCATCGTCACCTCCGATCGCCTGTCGGCCTTCGACGTGATTCTGCCGGACCCGATTCCCCGCAAAGGCGAAGTGCTCACCGCGATGGCCAACTTCTGGTTCGCCAAGCTCGGCCACATCGTCCCCAACCAGCTCACCGGCATCGCCCCCGAGAGCGTCGTCGCCGCAGACGAGCAGGACCAGGTTCGCGGCCGCGCGCTGGTCGTCAAGCGCCTTACCCCGCTGCCCATCGAGGCCGTGGTACGGGGCTACGTGATCGGCTCCGGCTGGAAGGACTACCAGGACACCGGCGCCATCTGCGGCATCCAGCTCCCCGCCGGCCTCCAGCAGGCCCAGAAGCTGCCCGCCCCGATCTTCACCCCGGCCAGCAAGGCCGAGGTCGGCGACCACGACGAGAACATCAGCTTCGAGCAGGCCCAGGCCCGCACCGACGCCGTCCTCGCCGAGGCGCTCAAGGGCACCGGCAAGACCGGTGCCCAGCTCGTCGCCGAAGCCCGCGACGCCGCCATCGCGCTGTACACCGAGGCCGCCGACTACGCCGCCACCCGCGGCATCATCATCGCCGACACCAAGTTCGAGTTCGGCATCGACGCCGCCGGCACCCTGCACCTCATCGACGAAGCCCTGACGCCCGACTCCTCGCGCTTCTGGCCCGCCGACAGCTACGCCGTGGGCATCAGCCCCCCGAGCTACGACAAGCAGTACGTGCGCGACTACCTCGAGACCCTCGACTGGGGCAAGAAGGCCCCCGGCCCCAAGCTGCCGGCCGACGTCATCGAGCGCACCGCCGCCAAGTACGTCGAAGCCTACGAGCGCCTCACCGGCCAGACGCTCTGAGCCTCGGAGCCTCGCTCGCCTGCAAAGCAACAACCCGCCTCACGGCGGGTTGTGTCGTTTACGGCGCTGTCGGCGCGGGGCGGGCCCCGCAGGCATCAGGCGATGCGGAACAGGTCGATCAGGGCCTGGCGCTCCTCCGCCGACTCCACCAGCACCGCCGCCAGGCGGTCCTCGTCGAGCCCCAGGGTCGCCGCCTTGGCGAGGCCCTGGCGGACGTCCTCGGTCTCCGGCGAGAAGGGGTTACGCGTCTCGGCCAGCAGGTTGGCGATGAACACCAGGTCGGGGATCGACTGGGGCGGCCACTCGCCACCGTAGATCTCGGGGTCGTCGACCGCGTCCACCAGCTCCTGGGGCATGCCCATCGCTGACAGCACCGCCCGCCCGATCGAGGCGTGCCAGACGCGCACCAGGTCCGACAGCGGGCTCTCGTCGCTCAGCATCTCGGGGTATTCCCACACCCGGGCCAGCAGAAAGAACTGCCCGATGTCGTGCACCATGCCGGCGAAGAAGGCCGCGTCCCGGTCGAGCTTGGTGCAGCGTCGGGCCAGCACGCAGGCCGTCGCCGCCACATCCACGCAGTGGGCCCACAGCCGGCGGATCAAGGGCTGGAAGGGGCTCAGCACATCCCGGTGGATGAGCTGCTCGGCCGCCACCGCCATCGCCAGCGCCCGCAGCTTGCCGAAGCCGATGCGCACCAGCGCCTTCGGCACGTCGGTCACCAGGCGCCCGCCCGGGTTGTACCAGGCCGAGTTGGCCAGCGCCACCGTGCGGGCCGCCAGCAGCGGCTCGGCCGACACCATCGACGACATGCGCCCGAGGTCCATGTCCGGGTCGTCGAGGGCCTCGAGCACCCGCATCGTGACCTCCATCGAGGTCGGGAAACGCAGCTCACCCTGCTCGAGCTCCTGCGAAAGCGTCTGCAGGAAAGCCTGCTCCGCAATGTTCAAAGCACCGTCATTCACCGCCGTTCCCCTTCCCTCAAACCCTGCCATGCCCACTCCGCGCGCCGCCACAGGCGACACTCCCCGCGGAATTCGGCAAAATGAAAACAC
>JAEUNU010000260.1 GCA_016789125.1 Zoogloea sp.
AAGCGCTGGTGGGTCGCCTCGTGCAGCGTCCAGTTGAAGTCGCCGTCCTCTTCCTCCGGGCGGGTGCCTTCCAGGAGCACCACCCGGTTGGTCCGGCAGAAGTCTTCGTAGGCTGCCTCCGGGAGCAGCATCTCGACGAAGATCGTCGGATCGGAAATGGAAAACTCGAACTCCACCAGCCCGTCCGGTCGCCTTTCGACGAGTCGGACATACTTTCGATTCACGTCTACCGGTTGCTCTGTCGGCTCGCTCATTACTTCCTCTGTCTGGTCTGGGAACTGCACCTACTCCATATCAAGTGACGTGCCAGATGCCGCAATAAATTGATTTAAAACAACAATTATTTTTCAGGAAGATTTTTTCAGCAAAAACCACTTCGGCAGCTCAACCAATTGATGAATTGCTGCAGCGCAACTTGATGTTCTGGTTAATAGGCGCATAAGCAGAACTTTTACCCCCCAGGCACCACTGCCCGGCCGCGAGTACGCGAGCCGCAAGGCCCGGACGCCCATTCATGGCCCACCGCGATGCAGAAAGCTGCATCACACGACACGCACACCTCCCCTCGCAGGCATTTTTCATACCTGACAACCTTGATGGAGGGCGGGACCCGGTGTCCGGCGCAAAAAAAAGGCCGTCACGGATGCGTGACGGCCTAAAAAAACCAGGGAGCCCGGCAGGAGGGAGGGATCTGCCGGCTTGATGCTCCTGGTCGCAAAACGCTGAAAACCCGGCCCGCGAGGCGGGCCAACACTCAAGGCTTGGGAGCCTTCTCCTGGCCCGGCGCAGGGCCGCCGAAGGCCTTGATCATCTTGCCCTGGACTGCCAGGCGGATCTCGCTGCGCGGATAGACCCGGCACGCCAGAACGATGCCCTGGGCGATCTCCTCGGCGCTCACGTAGGAGCGGCTCATCTTGCGCGCCTCGTACTCGCCCGCCGTGATCTGCACCTTGCACACCCCGCAGCCACCGCCCCGGCAACCCACGGGGATACCGCGTCGCCCAAGGGCCTCCATGCCCCGCAGCAAATCCTGATCGGACGCGCAGAAGTACTCCTCAGCGCTGTTCTCGATGTGAACCAGAAACTTCTCCGACATTTTTGTTCTCCCCCACTGGCGACCGCTCTTCCCGGCGGCCCTGCTGCAACGACATTTCTTTCCCGTTTTCTCGAGATTTTGTATTATTATCGTAGATATTGCAATAACACAAGCTTATTTATTCATAAGCCTGAGCTATGCACCAGGTTCTCGAAGTGCTTCTGCGTGCGTGGTATAAGGACAATCTACCGCTGCCCCGGCCGCTCTTGCCGGCAATCACAACTTCTACCGAGCAGCGGGGAAGACCGGAGGAGAAAACGTGAGCACCACCCGATACCCGCCGGATAGCGACCTGCGCAGTCTCGTTCGCTTCTGCGCCGACAAGGGTCTGATCTGGCTCGACGAGAACCGCATGCTCCTGATGCACACCGCCGCCCTGTCGGCCCTGCGCAAGGAGCTCATCGAGTCGGTCGGCATCGACCAGGCCCGCCGCATCCTCACCCGCATGGGCTACGCCTCGGGCGCCCGCGACGCCGAGCTCGCCAAGAAAGTCCGTTCCGGGCGCAACGAGCAGGACACCTTCTTCGCCGGCCCCCAGCTGCACATGCTCGAAGGCAGCGTGATCGTCACCCCGGTCAAGATCGAGATGGACCTGACCAGCGGGGATTTCAACGGCGAGTTCCTGTGGGACAACTCCTATGAAGCCGAGGTGCATGTCCGGGAGTACGGCCAGACCACCGACCCCGTCTGCTGGATGCAGATCGGCTACGCCTCGGGCTACACCTCGGCCTTCATGGGCCGCTTCATACTGTTCAAGGAAGTCGAGTGCGCCGCCACCGGCCGCAGCCAGTGCCGCATCGTCGGCAAGCCGGTGGAAGAGTGGCCCGACGCCCACGAGCTGACGCCCTATTACGAGGCCGACTCCATCCTCAACCGCATGCTCGAACTTCGCGGCCAGGTGGACGCCCTGCGCGCCTCCATCGAGAGCAGCCGGCAGCCCCAGAACCTCATCGGCTCATCCCAGGGCTTCCGGCGCGCCTACTCGCTGATCGACAAGGCCGCGGCCACCCAGGTCACCGTCCTGCTGCTGGGCGAGACCGGCGTCGGCAAGGAGCGCTTCGCCCGTGCCCTCCACGACATGAGCCGGCGCTCCGCCAACCCCTTCGTCGCCGTCAACTGCGCCGCGCTGCCGGGCGAGCTGATCGAATCCGAACTCTTCGGTGTCGAGAAAGGCGCCTTCACCGGCGCCCACGCCTCGCGGATGGGCAAGTTCGAACGGGCCGAAGGCGGCACCCTCTTCCTCGACGAAGTCGGCGAGCTCCCGCTCTCGGCCCAGGCCAAGCTGCTCCGGGTGCTCCAGGAGGGCGAGATCGAGCGCCTCGGCGACGAGCGGGTCCGCAAGATCAACGTGCGCCTCGTCGCCGCCACCAACGTCGACCTGCAGGCCGCCGTCAAGGCCGGGCGTTTCCGCAGCGACCTCTTCTACCGGCTCAACGTTTACCCCGTCACGATCCCGCCGCTCCGCGAGCGGATCACCGACATCGCGCCGATGGTCGAGGCCATGCTGCACCGCTTCAGCGCGCTCCACGACAAGCACGTCGCCGGCATCACCGACAAGGCCATGCGTGCCCTCAAGTCCTACGCCTGGCCCGGCAACATCCGCGAGCTCGAGAACATCATCGAGCGGGGGATCATCCTCACTCCCCAGAACGACTGGATCGAGGTCGAGCATCTCTTCGCCGAGCCCCACGACCACGATGACGTCCAGCACATCGTCGACGCCACCGGCAGCCTGACCGATGCCGAGGTCGTGCTCGGCAAACTGTGTTCGCGGGTGATCGAGGCGGGGGTCGGCCTGGACGCCCTCGAAGAGGCCCTGATCCAGCATGCGGTTCGCGAATCGGGCGGCAACCTGTCGGGTGCGGCACGCCTTTTGCGCATCACCCGCCCCCAGCTCAACTACCGCCTCAAGAAGCAGAGCGGCGGCCAGTGACCCGACAATGTGGCGGCCAGGCGACAACCCTTGCAAGACTGTTGCTGCAGTGCAACAATCCATGTTGCACGCGCCGATTATTTGATCCCGGATCATTCATCCCCCGAAGCGGTGTGCTATCTTTTTCGGGTGAGATCTCGATGAGTGGCTGATCGACGGCATCTCTAAACAAACTTCTAAGACACAAGTGCGGAGGAACGGATACATGGCAACCAAGAACGAACAGCAACTCAACGAAATCCAGAAGAAGAACCTCGAAGCCGCCATGCGCCTGGCCCAGCTCTCCATCGAGAACTCCCAGCGCATCATGGAACTGCAGGTCGGCACGGCCAAGTCCCTGTTTGAAGAAGGCGTCGCCAACGCCAAGGCCCTCTCCTCCGTCAAGGACCCGGCCGAAGCCATGAACCTGCGCACCGCCTACGCCCAGAGCACCACCGAAAAGATGCTGTCCTGCGCTCGCGAGATCGCCGAGATCACCGCCAAGACCCAGGCCGAAGTCGGCAAGATGGTCAGCGAGCAGCTCACCGGCGGCGGCGCCGACATGTTCGAATCCATCCAGAAGATGTTCAAGGGCATGCCCGTCGGCGACCACAACGCCCTCGGCACCATCCAGGGCGCCATGGACACCGCCCGCGCTGCCTACGAGCAGATGACCAAGGCCTCCACCGAAGCCTTCCAGGCCTTCACCAAGATGGGTGGCAAGAAGTAATCGGGTTTCACCGCTGCTTCAAGACGGCGCCTTCGGGCGCCGTTTTTTTTTGCTCCATGCCCTGCGCCATGCAAGCTCGGTAAATCGATCTCGACGGGCTTCCACCGAGCGCCAGCCTTAATCAAACCGTCACCTGCAGCCCTCATCATCGCGCCCCATTCGAAGCCCACCGGAGATCTGCAGCATGTCCATGACGTCCAATGCCGTCGAGAACACCTCGCCCATGAACGACGGCGAAAGCACCAACCCGTCCGCCAACACCCACATCGACGACATCATCGCCGTGCGCATGAGCCGCCGTGGCGTGCTCAAGGGCGGCATCGCCGTCACCGCCACCACCCTCCTCGGCGGCAGCCTCAGCGCCTGCGGCGGCAGCTCCAGCAGCAAGGACAGCGCCCTCGCCCTCAACTTCGATGCCGTCGCCAAGAACAAGAACGACATCGTCACCGTGCCGGCCGGCTACGAGGTCAGCATCCTCCACGCCCTCGGCGACCCGCTCACCAGCACCGACGCCGCCTGGGCCGACAACGGCAGCGAAACCGCCGCCTCCTACACCAACCGCATCGGCGACGGCCACGACGGCATGCACTACTTCGGCCTGTCCGATGCCGGCGCCTACCAGGCCAACCGCTCCGACCGCGGCCTGATCTGCGTGAATCACGAATACGTTGTCGGCCCCTTCGCGCTGCACCCCGCCGGTCGCACCGTGGTGAACAACGTGCGCACCGTCGCCGCCGAGGTCGACAAGGAGATCAACGCCCACGGCGTCAGCGTCGCCGAGATCCGCCGCGGCGCCAGCGGCACCGCGATGAGCATGGTGAAGGGCTCCACCTACAACCGCCGCATCACCTCCGCCACCCCGATGGCCTTCAGCGGCCCGGCCCGCGGCAACGCCCTCGTGCAGACCAAGTACTCCGCCGACGGCACCGCCACCCGCGGCACCAACAACAACTGCGGCAACGGCTACACCCCATGGGGCACCTACCTCACCTGTGAAGAAAACTTCACCAACGTCATCGCCCGCGCCGCCGGCGACAACGCCCTGCGCAGCGCCAAGGAAGTCGTCGGCCTCAACCGCTACGGCATGACCCAGGGCCGTCGCAGCCCCTACCTGTGGGACACCGCCGGCAGCGACGACCTCTACGTGCGCTGGAGCGCCTCCGTCACCGGCGCCAGCGCCACCGTCGACTACCGCAACATCGTCAACACCTTCGGCTGGATCGTCGAGATCGACCCCTTCGACCCCACCTCCACTCCGGTCAAGCACACCGCCCTCGGCCGCTTCGCCCACGAAGGCTGCTGGCCCTGCAAGGCCATCGCCGGCAAGCCGGTCGTCTTCTACATGGGTGACGACTCGCGCAACGAATACATCTACAAGTTCGTCTCGAAGGCCCTGTGGGACGCCGCCGACGTGGGCCGCGGCCACGCCGCCGGGCAGAAGTACATGAGCGAAGGCACCCTCTACGTCGCCAAGTTCAACGCCGACGGCAGCGGCACCTGGGTCGAACTCACCCACGGCAAGAACGGCCTCGACGCCGGCAACGCCACCTACGCCTTCGCCGACCAGGCCGACGTGGTCGTCCACGCCCGCCTCGCCGGCGACGCGGTTGGCGCCACCAAGATGGACCGCCCGGAGTGGGGCGCGGTAAACCCGATCAATGGCGAGGTCTACATGACCCTCACCAACAACAGCAACCGCGTCGCCCCCACCGCCACGCCCACCGGCAGCCAGCTCAAGCCCGACACCGCCAACCCCCGCTACTACGAAGACACCAAGGACGGCAGCACCCTCCAGAAGGGCAACCCCAACGGCCACATCATCCGCTGGCGCGAAACCGGTAACGACCCGGCCGCCACCACCTTCGCCTGGGACATCTACCTCTTCGCCGCCGAAGCCGGTGCCGCCACCGACGTGAACCTCTCCGGCCTCACCGACGTCAACGACTTCTCCAGCCCCGACGGCCTGTGGTTCGACCAGAACGGCATGCTGTGGATCCAGACCGACGACGGCGCCTACACCGACGTCACCAACTGCATGATGCTGGCCGCCATCCCCGGCAAGGTCGGTGACGGCAGCGCCGTGACGGCCGCCGGCGGCACCCCCACCATCAAGGGCGCCAACGCCACCCCCACCACCGTGCGGCGCTTCCTGGTCGGCCCCAAGGACTGCGAGATCACCGGCGTCGCCATGACCCCCGACCGCAAGACGATGTTCATCAACGTCCAGCACCCGGGCGAAGACGGCAGCCTCACCACCATGACCAGCCACTGGCCCGCCAGCCAGACCGACGCCGCCTCCACCAAGCGCCCGCGCTCGGCCACCGTCGTCATCACCCGCACGAACGGCGGCGAGATCGCCATCTGACCCCACCCCGCCGGTGGCCCACGGCCCCAGGGTCCACCGGCCTAACGAGCATCCCAAGGGTTTCTGGTTCTGTCTGTTCCTTGATCCCTTTTCCAGCCCGGCCCGCAACGGCCGGGCTCTTTTTTTGCCGATCGCTCCCGCCTGGCGCGCCTCACCGGCACCATCGCGGCACGATCGCATTGCCGCATTGCAACACCCGATTCGCTATCATGGCTCCATCCCCACCCGAGCCCGGTCACCATGCCCCCAGCCGATCTCCCCGCGGCGCAGCCCCCCGGCGCCGCGCCCCACACCCTGGTCGAAGACCTCCAGGCCCTCATCACCGGCTGCCTCTTCGTGGCCCTCTCCATCCTCATGCTGCGCGAGAGCCGGCTGCTCACCGGCGGCACCACCGGGCTGTCCTTCCTCCTCCACTATCTGTCCGGCTGGCGCCTCGGGCTCGTACTGTTCCTGGTCAACCTGCCCTTCTACGTCTTCGGGCTCGCCGCCCTGGGCAAGCGTTTCACCTTCAAGACCTTCTGCGCGGTGGGCACCCTGTCGCTGTTCACCGAGATCATCCCCGGCCTCGTGCACTTCAGCCGCCTCGACCCGGTCTTTGCCGCGGTGATGGGCGGCCTGCTGGCCGGCATCGGCATCCTCATCCTGATGCGCCACGGGGCCAGCCTGGGTGGTTCCGGCGTGCTCGCCATCTACCTTCAGAAAACCCGCGGCTGGCGCGCCGGCACGGTGCAGATGAGCCTCGACGTGTGCATCCTCAGCCTCGGTCTGCTGGTCGTCAGCCCCGGCGAGGTGGGGCTATCCATCCTCAGCGCGGCGGCCCTCAACCTGGTCATCGGCATCAACCACCGGCCCGACCGCTACTTCGGTTTCTAGCCCCGGCGGAGGCGGCGCAACATCGGCGCAACCCCCACGCAACCGGGGTGCAACATGCCGCGGCTATCGTGCCGGCGTCCCTTTACCCGACGCCGGCACGCCGGCCACCGTCGCCCCGCCCATGGCGCACCACCGCCGCCCCGCCCTGCCCCGCCTGATGCACGGCCTTGCCGTGCTCGCCGCCGCCCTGCTGCTTTCCGCCTGCGCCCCGAGGCAACTCATTCTCGGCCAGCTTGCCGACGAGCTCGCCGCCCAGGGCCAGGCCAGCGAGACCGATCTGGACCTCGCCCGCGACGCCGCCCCCTACCACCTCAAGCTCTCCGAGGCGGTGCTGCGCGCCCAGCCTGGCCACGCCAGCCTCGCCGCCGCCACCGCCGCGGGCTTCGCCCAGTACGCCTACGCCTTCGTAGCCTTCGAAGCCGACCGCCTCGACGCCACCGACGCCCGTGCTGCCGACCGGCTGCGCCATCGCGCCGCCCGGCTCTACCGGCGTGGGCGTGACCACGCCCTGACGGCCCTCGAAGCCCGACACCCGGGCTTCGGCGCCGCCCTCGCCCGGCCCGACAGCCCCCTGCGCCTGGCCGCCGACGACGTCCCCCTCGCCTACTGGGGCGCCGCCGCCTGGGGCGGGCAGATCTCCCTCTCCAAGGACAGCCCCGACACGGTCGCCGACCTGCCCCTCGCCATCCGCCTCGCCCACCTCGCCTGGCGCGCCGACCCCACCTTTGGCGACGGCAGCCTGACCAGCCTGATGGGCAGCTTCGAGGTCGCCCGCCCCGGCGGCAGCCCGGCCCGCGCCGCCGAGTTCTTCGACGAGGCCATCCGCCTCTCCGGCGGGCGCAGCGCCGGCGCCTGGGTGGCCAAGGCCGAAGGCATCGCCCAGCCAGCCGGCGACAAGGCAGCCTTCGTCGCGCTGCTGCAACAGGCCCTTGCCGTGCAGGACGCCGCCGGCAGCCCCCACGCCCTCGCCAACGAAGTCATGCGCCGCCGCGCCCGCTGGCTGCTCGGCAACGCCGACGACCTCTTCTGAACCCGCCCTCCAGGACTCCTCCATGCTCCGCATCGGCACCTTCTTCACCGCCCACCGCATCAGCCTGCTCGGTCTGCTGTTCAGCCTGATGGTCGGGCTCGTCGCCGCCGGCAAGGCCCAGGCCGCCCCCGGCCAGCTCCGAATCGGCACCCTCGCGCCCAAGAACTCGCTGTACCACCGCCAGCTGATGGAGGTGGGCGAAGCCTGGCGCAGCGCCCAGGGCGACGGCGCCAAGTACCTGGTCTACCCCGACGGCAGCCAGGGCGGGGAGACCGACATGGCCCGCCGCATGCGCATCGGCCAGCTCCAGGGCGCGCTGCTGTCTGTGGTCGGCCTGCGCGAGATCGAACCCTCCATCGCCGCGCTGCAGAACATGCCCCTGCTCTTCCGCAGCTGGGACGAGGTGGACTACGTTCGCGAGAAGATGCGCCCGGCGATGGAGAAGAAGTTTCTCGACAAGGGCTTCGTGGTGCTCGCCTGGGGCGACGCGGGCTGGGTGCGCTTCTTCTCGAAGGAGCCCGCGGTGCGCCCCGACGACTACCGCCGGATGAAGTTCTTCGCCTGGGCCGGCGAGAGCGAGCAGCAGGACATCATGAAGAGCCTCGGCTACACCCCGGTGCCCCTCGAGACCAGCGACATCCTGCCTTCGATCCAGACCGGCATGATCAGCGCCGTCCCGGCCACCCCCTACTTCGCGCTGGCCAGCCAGGTGTACGCCACCGCCGGCCACATGCTCGACATCAACTGGGCGCCCATCGTCGGCGCGCTCGTCGTCACCAGGAAGAGCTGGGACGAAATGAGCCCCGCCGCCCGCGACGCGCTCAAGGCTGCCGGCACCCGCGCCGGCCTGCAGATGCGCAGCCAGGCCCGCAAGGAGGTGGACGAGGCCGTCGACGCCATGAAGAAGCGCGGCCTGCAGGTGCACACCCCGAACTCCGAGCAGATGAAGGAATGGAACACCCTCGCCGAGCAGCTCTACCCCCGCATCCGCGGCAGGATGGTCCCCGCCGAGACCTTCGACGAGGTGATGAAGCTGCTCAAGGACTACCGGGCCGGCAAACGCTGAAGGCTCTCACGCACCTACCTGCCCCATCTGCGGTGCCGGAGCCAAAAGCAGCTGTAGGTGCGGCTTCAGAGGGTGTCGCGAAACTCCTGCCCGAGCGCTTGGGCTACGATTAGGCGTACAGCGATGAGGTTGAGACAGTGATGGGTCAGGACAGGATCAAACGCCGCGTCACACGGATCAAG
>JAEUNU010000262.1 GCA_016789125.1 Zoogloea sp.
CCCCGAGGGCACGGGTTTCATATCAAGCACGCCGATGCACCCCATCGGTCCGCAGGAGGGATCAAACATGGCAAGCCTGCTGTGGCTTCAAACCGGCGCCTGCAGCGGGGACACCATGTCACTGCTGTGCGCCGACAGCCCGTCCGTCGAATCGATGATTCGCAAGGGCACGCTCGACATCCTGTGGCACCCCTCGCTCAGCGCCACGCCCCCCGGCGGGCTGGCGGCGCTGGTCACCCGCATCGAGGCCGGCGAGCAGCACCTCGACATCCTGTGCATCGAAGGCAGCCTGATCACCGGCCCCTTCGGCACCGGCATGTTCGACAGCTACCGGGGGCGGGCCAAGATCGACATCGTGAAGGCCCTCGCGCCCCACGCCCGCTACGTGGTGGCGGTGGGCAGCTGCTCGGCTTTCGGCGGCATCCCCGCGGCGCCGCCCAACCCCACCGACTGCACCGGCCTGCAGTTCGAGCGCGAGCGCCCCGGCGGCCTGCTCGGGCCCGACTGGCGCTCCGCCGCCGGGCTGCCGGTGATCAACCTGGCCGGCTGCCCGACCCATCCGACCACGATCACCCGCAGCCTGGCGATGCTCGCCGACGACCAGCCCCTCGAGCTCGACGCCCTCAACCGCCCGCGGGCCTTCTACGGCTCCACGGTGCACCAGGGCTGCACCCGCAACGAGTACCACGAGTACGACCTCGAGGAGACCCAGTTCGGCGGCCGCGGCTGCCTGTTCTTCAACCTCGGCTGCCAGGGCCCCAACACCCTCGCCAACTGCAACAGCGAGCTATGGAACCGGCGCAGCAGCAAGCCCCGCGCCGGCGTGCCCTGCTTCGGCTGCACCTCGCCCGACTTCCCCCGCGACGGCGACCTGTTCCGCACCGAAAAGCTCGGCGCGGTGCCCCTCAAGCTGCCCCTCGGCGTCTCCCGCGCCCAGTACATGGCCTACAAGAACCTCGCCCACGCCGCCGCCCCCAAGCGCGTCAAAGACCGCGACATGGAACCCTGAGCCCACGACCATGGCCCGTACCACCCTCGACATCGACCTCAACCGCGTCGAAGGCGACCTCGAATTCCAGGTCGACCTCGACGGCAACCGGGTCGTGGACGCCCGCTGCGTCGGCACCCTGTTCCGCGGCTTCGAGCAGCTCCTGGTCGGCCGCGCCCCCAAGGACGGCCTGGTGATCACGCCGCGGGTGTGCGGCATCTGCGGCACCGCCCACCTGTACACGGCCGCGCTGGCCCTAGAGCGCCTCGCCGGCCTGCCGGTCACGCCCCACGCCACGCTGGTGCGCAACCTGTGCCTGATGGCCGAGAACGTGCAGAGCGACCTGCGCCAGAGCTTCCTGTTCTTCACGCCCGACTTCGTGCACACCCGCTACGCCGGCCAGCCCCTGTTCGCCGACATCGAGGCGGCCTTCGCGCCGCTCAAGGGCAGCGTGGTGCGCAGCGCCCTTACCGCCAGCCGCAAGGTGGTCGAGCTGGTCGCCATCTTCGGCGGCCAGTGGCCCCATTCCTCCTACATGCTGCCCGGCGGCATCACCCGCGGCGCCACCGCCCGCGACCTCATCGACTGCGAGGACATCGTCGACCAGGTCATCGAGATCTACGAGCGCGACATCATCGGCGACAGCCTCGACAGCTGGCTCGCCCTGGACGGCAGCAACGCCTTCTTCGACTGGCTGGACAAGCCCGCCCACGCCAGCAGCGCCATCGGCCTGCTCACCCGCTTCGCGCGGGCCGTCGGGCTGCAGCACATCGGCGCCGGTGCCCGCCACTTCCTCAGCGCTGGCAGCTGGCACGACCCCCAGCGCTGGCAGCCGCCCTACACCGACACGCCCACCCTGGTCGCCGGCGGCATCTACCACGCCGACGACGGCCGCCTCGCCCCCTTCGCGCCGGAGCACATCAACGAGCACGTGCGCCACTCCTGGTACCGCCCCTACCCGGGCGGCCTGCACCCCTTCCAGGGCGAGACGGTGCCTGACTACCAGCCCGACACCGACCGCTACACCTGGGCCAAGGCCCCGCGCTACGGTGAACAGGTGGTCGAGACCGGCCCGCTGGCCGACCTCCTGACCGGCGGCGACGCCCTCATCCGCAGCCTGCAGGCCCGCGAAGGCCCCAACGCCTGGCTGCGTCAGTTTGCGCGCCTGCGCCGCACCGGCCTGACCCTGCATTTCATGAAGGCCCACCTAACCGAGCTCGGTCGCCAGCTCGGCACGCCCCACTACCTGCCGCCCCCCGCCGACGCCTTCGAGCACGGCGAAGGCTACGGCTTCGTGCAGGCCGCCCGCGGCACCCTCGGCCATTGGCTGCAGCTCACCGACGGGCGCATCAGCCGCTACCAGATCGTCACCCCGACCGCCTGGAACGCCTCGCCCCGCGACAGCGCCGGCCGCCACGGCCACTGGGAGCAGAGCGTGATCGGCCTCGAGCTGGCCGACCCGGCCGACCCCGTCGAGATCGGCCACATCGTGCGCTCCCACGACCCCTGCCTGGTGTGCACGGTGCATTTCGTCCAGCGCGGAGAACGCCACCGCTATGGGGTCTGAGCGTGTGCACGTGATCTGTTTCGGCAACGAACTTCACGGCGACGACGGCTTCGGCCCGGCCGTGCACGCCCACCTGGCCGCAGCGCCCTTGCCTGCCCATGTGCGCCTGATGCGCGCCGACATCGCCGGGCTTGCCGCGATCGGCTGCTTCGAGGGCTGCGGGCGGGCCATCGTCGTGGATGCGCTGCGCGGTTTCGGCCCGGCCGGTTCGCTGCACGCCCTCGACCCCACCGACTTCGCCACCGACGCGGCCCGCGCCGAAGCCCCCGCCGGCTTCCACGGCGCCGGCCTGGGCGCCCTGCTGCAACTGCTGCCGACCGCCCTCGAGCAACTGCCGCAGATCCGCCTGATCGGCGTCGAGGCGGCCCGCGTGGCGCCCTTCTCGCCGGGCCTGTCGGCCTGCGTGGCGGCCCGTGTGGGCGACGCCGCGGCGCGCATCCGGGAAGCCTGGCAATGACCCGGCACGGCAACGAGATCGAGCGCCTGCAGGCCGAGGTCGACGCCCTGCGCCAGGCCAAGGCCAGCCTGGAGCAGCAGATCGGCGCGGTCACCAAGATGATGGACGCGATGGTCGCCGAGGTCAGCGCCAAGTCACGCCAGCTCGAAGAGCGCAACGCCGAACAGACCCGCCTCGGGGCCTTCATCAGCAACGTGATGGAGACCATGGACAGTCTGCTGCTGGTGGTGGACCGCTTCGGCAACATCAGCCGTGCCAACGCTGCCTTCCAGCGCAGCCTGGGGATGGCCCCGGCCGAGCTCATCGGCCGCTCCCCCGACAGCCTGCTGATCGCCGAGACCCTCGCCCCCCTGCAGGCCGCATCGCCCAGCTTCGCGGCGGGCACGGTGCTGTTCCGGACCATCCTGCAACGGGACGGCCTCGAGATCGAAACCTGCATGGCCAGCCGGCTGCCGGAGGCTGGCACCCTGCACTTCATGCTCCGCGCCACGCCCCTCTACAGCCCCAGCGGCAAGCTCGATGGCGCGGTGATCGTCGGCTCCGACATCACCGCCCTGCGCGCCCGGGAGCAGGCCCTGAAGGACAGCGAGCAGCGCTTTCGCGACTTCTCGGCAGTGTCGTCGGACTGGTTCTGGGAGACCGACGCGGAGATGCGCTTCACCACCTACGTCGGGCCCGACCGGAAGGGCCGCCCCCTGATCGAGATCGTGGTGGGCAAGCGCCGGGAGGATTTCGCCGCGCCCACCGACCTGGCCGACCACGCCAAATGGGACGCCCACCACGACCTGATCGCCAGGCGCCAGGAGTTCCGCGACTTCGAATACCACCTCGACGCGCAAGTCATCGGCAACGCTTGGTTCAGCGTGTCCGGCAAGCCCCGCTTCGGCCCGGACGGAAGCTTCCTCGGCTATCGGGGCACCACCAAGGACATCTCGGCCCGCAAGGCCATCGACGAAGAGCTCCGCGGCCACCGCGACCACCTCTCCGAGCTGGTCGCCGCCCAGACGGCAGACCTCGTACAGGCCAAGGAAAGTGCCGAGCGGGCCAACCAGCTCAAGAGCGAGTTCCTGACCAACATGTCCCACGAGTTCCGCACGCCGCTCCACGGCATTCTGTCCTACGCCAGCCTCGGGCTCAGCCGCCTCGGCAAGGTGCCGGAAGAAAAGATCATGGGCTACTTCGAGCGCATCCACCAGAGCGGCAACCGCCTGTCGAACCTGGTGAATGACCTGCTGTCCCTGTCCAAGCTCGAAGCCGGGCGGGTCCAGTTCGAGCTCCGCCGCTCCGACGTGGCGGTGGTCGTCGAGCGGGTACAGGGCGACCTCGCCGCCCTCATCGAGAGCCGCCGCCTCAAAATCGCCATCGAACGCCGCAGCGCCAGCACCATCGCCGCGATCGACACCACCCAGTTCTTCCACGCGGTGCAGAACCTGCTGTCCAACGCCATCAAGTTCTCGCCGCCGGGCGGCACCATCACCCTGATCTACCGCGACGTGATGCTCGGCAGCCACGAGGCCCTCGCCATCGACATCCGCGACGAGGGCGTCGGCATCCCGCCGGGCGAGGAGAAGCGCATCTTCGACAAGTTCGTGCAGAGCAGCGCCACCAAGACCGGGGCCGGCGGCACCGGCCTGGGCCTCGCCATCTGCCAGGAGATCGTGCTGGGCCACCACGGCACCATCACCGCCCGCAACCACCCCAACGGCGGCGCCGAGTTCGAGCTGCGCATCCCCCGCGAGGCACCGGCAGTCGGCTGACGCACCGCCGGACCGGCGCGGGCGCGGAGCCCCTGCGCTTACAGCCCTTCAAACGCCGACGGGGAACCATTACCATAGCAATTTAGTCGGATTTGACATCCACCATCCGACGCATCCCCGTCATGCCGACCCTCGAGACCCTGCCCTTCGACAACGCCTTCGCGCGCCTGCCATCCGCCTTCTACACCCGCCTGCCGCCCGAGCCGCTGCCCAACCCTTATCTCGTGGCCACCAGCCCGGCCGCCGCCGCGCTGATCGGGCTCGACAGCGCCGAGCTGGCGCGGCCGGAGTTCCCCCAGGTCTTCGCCGGCAACCTGCTGATGCCCGGCAGCGACCCGCTGGCGGCGGTGTATTCCGGCCACCAGTTCGGTGTGTGGGCCGGCCAGCTCGGCGACGGGCGCGCCCACCTGCTCGGCGAGATCGCCGCCGGCGGCTCCGGCTGGGAGATCCAGCTGAAGGGCGCCGGCCAGACCCCCTACTCGCGCTTCGCCGACGGCCGCGCGGTGCTGCGCTCGTCGATCCGCGAGTTCCTGTGCTCCGAGGCGATGGCCGCCCTCGGCATCCCCACCACCCGCGCCCTGTGCGTGGTCGGCTCCAACGCCCCGGTGCGCCGCGAGACCGTCGAGACCGCCGCCGTCGTCACCCGGCTCGCCCCCAGCTTCATCCGCTTCGGCTCCTTCGAGCACTGGGCGTCCCGCAACAAGGCCGCCGAGCTGCGCCAGCTGGCCGACTACGTGATCGACCGCTTCCGCCCCGCCTGCCGCGAGGCCGCCAACCCCTACGACGCCCTGCTCCGCGACGTGGGCCAGCGCACCGGCGAGCTCATCGCCCGCTGGCAGGCGGTCGGCTTCATGCACGGGGTGATGAACACCGACAACATGTCCATCCTCGGCCTCACGCTCGATTACGGCCCCTTCGGCTTCATGGACGCCTTCGACGCCGGCCACATCTGCAACCACTCCGACGAGCGCGGCCGCTACAGCTACCGCGCCCAGCCCCAGATCGGCCACTGGAACCTCTACGCGCTCGGCCAGGCCCTGGCCTCGCTGATCGGTGAGCCCGACGCAGTGCAGGCGGCCATCGAGGAGAGCTACGTGCCCGCCTTCGAGAACCATTTCATCGAGCAGATCGGCGCCAAGCTCGGCCTCGCCCGCCGGCTGCCCGGCGACGAGGATTTCATCGGCGAGACCTTCGCGCTGCTCCAGCGCCACCACCCCGACTTCACGCTGTTCTTCCGCAACCTGGGTCAACTTTCGGCCAGGGCCGACGGCCCCCCCGCCGCCGACGCCCCAGTGCGCGATCTGTTCATCGACCGCGCGGCCGCCGACGCCTGGCTCAGCCTGTGGCGCGCCCGCCTCGCCGCCGAGGGCCGGCCGGACGCCGAACGGCAGGCCGCGATGGACGCGGTGAACCCGCGCTACGTGCTGCGCAACTGGATCGCCGAATCCGCCATCCGGGCTGCCCAGGGGGGAGATTTCAGCGAAGTGGAGGCGGTGCGGGCCTGCCTGTCGCAGCCCTTCACGCCGCAGCCCGACCACGAACGCTTCGCCGCGCCGCCGCCGGACTGGGCCGCGGGGCTGGCGGTGAGCTGCTCCAGCTGAGCATCCCGGCCGGCGCTACAAGCGCCTAGCTGGCCCTGGTCAGGCGTGCGGTGAACCAGAAGGTGCTGCCCTGCCCGAGCACGCTCGCCACCCCCGCCGTGCCGCCCATCAGCGCGGCGAGCCGCAGGCTGATCGCCAGGCCAAGGCCGGAGCCGCCATGCCGGCGGGTGGTCGAGGCGTCCGCCTGCTCGAAGACGCTGAACAGCCGCCGCTGGTCTGCATCGGAGATGCCGACCCCGGTGTCCTCGACCTCGAAGCGCAGCAGGACCTCGCCCCGACCCGCCTCCGCCAGCTTCACCCGCAGGACGATGCGACCCTGTTCGGTGAACTTGACCGCGTTTCCCGCAAAGTTGAGCAGGATCTGCCCCAGCCGCCGGGCGTCGCCCAGCAGGACCAGCGCGGCCACCTCCGGCGGCAGCTCGATGCCGAGCGCAAGGCCCTTGGCCGTCGCCCTGGGGCCGATCAGGCCGACCAGAGTGTCCATCACCTCGCCCACCCGCAGCTCGGACACCTCGAGGCTCAGGCGCTCGGCCTCGATCCGGGAGATGTCGAGGATGTCGTCGATGAGGCCCAGCAGCTGCCGCGAGGCGGTGGCCACCTTGCCCAGGTAATCCTGCTGTTTCGGGTCGGAAGCCTTGCGCAGGGCCAGCTCGGTCATCCCGATGATGGCGCTCATCGGCGTGCGCAGCTCATGGCTCATGTTGGCCAGGAAGGTGCTTTTGGCCCGGCTGGCAGCCTCGGCGGCCTCCTTGGCCAGGGACAGCTCGGCGGTGCGGGCCGTGACGAGCTCCTCGAGGTGGTCCCGGTGGCGCTTGAGCTCGGTCTCGGCGGCGATGCGCTCGGTGACGTCCCGGTCCACGCCCTGGAGGCCGAGCATCTCGCCCCGGGCATCGAAGACCGGGGACGCGTTGGATTCCAGCGTCCGGTAGCTACCGTCGCCAAGCCGCCAGCGGAGCAGCACGTTCGACCAGCCCTGCCTCGTCTCGAAGGCCCGGTCGAAGATCTCGCACGCCTGCTCCCGGTCGTCGGGGTGGACCAGCGCAGACAGGTCGACCTCGGCCAGCGCCTCGCGGGAGAGGCCCAGCATCTGCAAGCCGCGGTCGTTGGTGTAGGTGTGGCGCCCGCGGGCGTCGAGCGTCCAGATCCAGTCGATGGAGTTCTCGGCGAGGCTGCGGTAGCGCTCCTCGCTCTCGCTGAGCAGGCGGGTCGCCCGGCCGCGCAGGAGGATGCCGTGGAGCCGGTCGGCGAGGCGCCCGCCGAAGAGCCGGACGAACTTGTTGTCGAGTTCGTTGAAGGGGGTGTGCCGGGCCGCCACGGCCACCTGGGCGATACAGCGCGCCGAACGGATGATGGGCAGCACCTCGATCTCGACGATGCCCTTGCCGGCGAGGAAGTCCGGCGGCGGAATCGCGTCGGGCGGGCCGGACAGGCGGATCAGCCGCGGCCGCTGGAGGCGCCAGTGAAAATCATCCCAGGCCGGCAGGGCCGCGACCCGACCCACCACCGCCTCGCCGCGGTAACTGTCGATGACGACGAAGCCTTCCTCATCGACCACCGCCAGCCGCCAGGCGGCGACGTTGGCGAAATACTTCCACTGGGTCGCCACGCGCCGGACGATCTGCTCGATGTCGTCGACGAGCTGGATCTCCTCGAAGAGCTGGACGAGGGCTTCGTAACGCGCCAGCTGCTGCACGGCCGGCGCGTCCCACTGCTCGCTGTGGGGCATTGGCGGGTTCCCCTGCGGCGCGCGTCAAAGGATGGCGCGGTAGTCCGGATCGAGATCCAGGCGCAGGCTGCTGGTGTAAACGTTGAACATGGTCGCCATGTCGATCACCGCGATGATCTCGCAGATCTCGTGCTTGCTGAAGCCTTCGTCCATCAGGGCCTCGAAATCGGCATCGTCCAGCCCATTGGGGTCGTCGGCGACCTTGCCGGCGAAATCCACCACCGCCGCATAGTAGGGCGGCAGCTTGAAGCCCCGCTCGGCACTGACGAGATCCTTGAGATCATCGAAGGCCAACGTCTTGTCGAGGCTCAACACGTTCTGCGCGTGGCAGGCGGAGCAATAGCGGGCGCCGTTCCGGGCCGACACCACGAAGACGATCATCTCCTTCAGGGGCAGGTTGCCGGCAAACAGCGTTCCCTTGGCCCGCTCCCAGTAGGCACGGGCGAGGGGCGCGCTGTGGCCCAGGCTCTTCAGCCAGACCGGAACCGCGGTCGCGCCGGTGGTGCGCATGAAGTCGTCGAAGACCGCCCGCGTCTCGCTGGAGGCTTCGGCGTACTCGGTGAGGGTGTAACGCTGCATCATCGGGGTTTCCTTCAGGGGATTCGGAGGGCGAGAACGCGGCATTCAAAGGAATTATTCTTTGTAACGGCCGATGAGCAGCGAAGTTGAGCCGGGCCGCCCCACCCGCCGGGCTCAGAACATCCAGCCGCCGTGGCTCCCCGCCACCGCGCCGAGCACCACCGCCAGGCTCACCGCGAGCAAGGCCCGATGCAGGCGCTCGATGCGCACCATCATGCCCGCCGGGTCGCGCTCGGCGAGCCGGGCAAACACCCTCGGGAGCACGAAGGGTTCGAGCACGTAGAGCATCAGCGCGAAGAGCGTCCACACCACCACCATCCCGTGCATCCACCACCAGCCCAGTGGGTCGGTGAAGCGCTCCCACACCCCCAGCCGCCAGGTCAGCCACAGGCCGGAGAGGCCGGCCAGCAGCACCGTCCAGCGGGCGATCGGGGCAAAGCGGTGCTCGAGGCGCTCGAAGAGCTCGAGCTGCGCCTCCGGCGCCGCCATCGCCCGGCAGGCGGGCAGGAGCACGAGGGTCACGAAGGCGACGCCACCAATCCAGATCAGCACCGAGAACACATGCACGGCGCGAGCGATGGCAAAGTCGTTGAAAACGGTCATGGATGCTTCCTCTCGAATCTCGGCGCGCGGAAGGCGGCCTCGTTGTCCCGCGCCGCCGCGTCGCCGGCCCAGCGAAGAAGGGGCCTGCGAGGCTGGTTGCGCCGGGTGGTCTGGCAGGCCGCCACACACAGCCCGCACTGGGTGCAGGCGGACATCGCCCGCTTGATGTTGCGCGGCCGCAGCCGCATCGGGCAGGCATGGTCGCAGGTGGCGCGTTCGTCCCCGCGCACGCGCCGGAAGCCCACCACCAGCGCCGCCCGGTTGGCCATCCAGGCCAGGCACTGGCGGGAGGCCTCGGGCACCGCGGCGAGTGCCCGGATCGGAATGACCCGCCGTGCCCCCATCAACTCGGCCCGATGAGGGGAAACCGGAAGGGCTTGCCGACGAGCGCCCGGGAGAGCCCGATGGCGCCGAAGAAGATCAGGGTCGAATGGCAGGTCGTGAAGTAGAGCACCACCACGATCCAGGTGTAGGCCGAGTCGTAACCACCGAGCAGGATGATCGCCACGTTGGCCACCACCAGCAGCATGCCCGCCCACAGGCTCGCCGCCACCGTCTGGCGCAGGTGGCCGCGGGCGAGTTCGGGGGCGCGCTCGCGTTCGCGCCACCACAGCACCAGCAGGGCCACGAAGCCCAGGCCCGGAATGAGCATCAGGTTGGCGAGGTAGAGCGCCTCGGCGGCAACCGCCGTCGCCCGACCCGGGATCGCGAAATCGAGGTCGGCATCGTTATCCATAAGCGCCTCATGATATTTCGGCCATCTCCATCGGTACTTGATGCGCAACAAGCCGCGCCCGAAGGAGCAGCGCCCGGGCGCCCACGCGGGCAGGGCTCAGATCACCTCGAGCAGCTTGCCCCGCAGGTGCTCGGCCTGGCGGCGACCGTCGCGGGAGCTGACGATGGCGTGGTACCACTCGTCGAAGAGCTGGCGCATCTCGGCCTGGTTGCGGGCCGCGGCGATGCGGTCCTGCAGCGAGCTGGTGCCGAGCGCGCCGACGAAGGCGTTGAGGGTATTGAGCATGAAGTTGCGGGCCTGCTGCAGGCGCAGCGGGTCGTCCCCGGGCGGGTGCAGCCGGAAGGCCGTGAGCGGCGGTGCGGACGCGACCTCGACGTGGGCCCCGCCCGGCCCGTGGAGCCCGACCATCTCGATGAAACCGTCCTCCTCGAGCAGGCCCAGGGTGTGCTGCAGGTCATCGTAGTGCAGCATGTTGCGCAGTTCCTCGACCGGGCGCTTGCCATCGACAAAAATCAGCACCCGCCGCACCCGCGGGCTGAGCCCGCCCGAGCGGGTTTCTATCTCGGCGTGGCCCTTGCTCGTCTTCGCAAAAATGATCGCCATGCTCTCTCCTTGGAGGTCCGGACACGGCCCGGCCCTGTGTCGCCTCACCCATGCGAACCGACGGGAGCCAATTTGCCTGCAGGAGCGCGGGGGTGCAAGCATTCCGTTCGGGCCCGCCAGCCTGTCGTACCCGTGATGGGCGGCGCGCGGCTCGCTATGATTCCGGATCATCTCCCGAGGCTTTCAAGCATGCACAAGACTTTCCTGCTCTCCTTCGCCCTCCTGGCCCTGGGCGGCGCGGCACCGGCCGGCGCCATCGACCTGGACCTGTCGATCAACGCGCCCGGCGTATCGCTCTACATCGGCGACCGCGACCGCAGTGGCCGCTACTGGGATGGCGGCCAGTGGCGCAACGAGGCCTGGTGGCGCGACAACTGCCACCGCTACGAAGGCCGCAAGAACTTCCGCGGCCACTGCGCTCCGCGGGGCGGCAAGCGGCATGGCCACGACGACCACGACCACGGCCACTGCCCGCCGGGCCAGGCCAGGAAAGGCCGCTGCTGAGCCTTGCCCGGCCGGTTAGGGCGCCAGCTGGGCCGCCAGCCGCCGGGCCAGCCCGACCCGCGCGGCGCCCTCCTTGAGCCCGTCGATGAAGCGCGCCGGGATGCCCGACAAGCCCACCTGGGCCCCCACCAGCGCGCCGGTGAGCATCGCCCGGGCGAGGTTCTGCCCGCCGCCGTTAACCGCGTGCAGCACCGCCGACTCGAAATCGCCCCGGAGGCGCGCGGCCAGGTAGTAGGCCGCGGGAAACTGGTGATACACCGCGCAGGGCATGCCATACACCAGCGACACCTTCCAGGCCGGCTCGATGCGCACGCCCGGGTCGAGCGCCGCGCGGGCCATGCAGGACGGCCCGAGCAGCGCGTCGGGTGACGGAAAGCGCCCCGCCACCGGCGCCTCAGCAGCGCCCGGCTGCGGGGCTTCGAGCTTGCCGCGGGTCACGGTGTGGAAGGGCAACGCGCCCTGCTTAACCCGCAGCATCAGCTTCGCAGAAATCTCTTCGTCAAGCGGGTGGCCTTCGACCAGCATCCCCAGCACCGCGCCGAAGGCCACGGTCATTGCCACGACCGTGCCGTCGGTCTGGGTGAGCACGCAGTTGCGGGTCACCGCGTCGGCCAGGGCGGCCGGGTCGAGGGCGTAGCGCACCGCGATGGCGAGCGTCCGCTCGGCGGCTTCGGTGGTGTCGGCCGCGCCGCCGGCCTGGCGCCAGGGCAGGCCGTCCACCACCCGCCGGCGCCAGGCCTCGCGGATCGACTGGCTGGTGTAGCCGCCGGGGCCGGCCATCGGCGTGCCGTCGATGAGCGGAAAGAAGTCCTCGTCCATCCGGCGGCAGAAGTCGGCTTCGTCATAGGCGCCCCGCTCCACCAGCGAGCGCAGGGTGAGCTCCAGCAGCACGCCGGCCTGGGACGGCTGGCCGGCCTTGAGGCCGGCGTGGTAGCGGCCGGGCCGGGGGTCGGTGTAGCCGTCGATCCAGTCGCCGTAGGTGGCCCGCAGTTCGTCGAGGTCGTAGTACCAGTGGGGGCCGAGGGCCAGCGCGTCGCCGATGAAGGCGCCCATCAGGGCACCGGCGGCACGGTCGTGGAGGCGGGCGGAAGTCGGGTCGGGCATGGCAGTCTCCGGGCAAAGGAGTTCAGACGGGCGGCGGCGGCGCTTGTTCCATCGCGGCCTCGAAGAACTGCCAGGCCAGGCGCAGGGCGTCGGGCCCGGTGGGGTCGGAGAAGGCCTGGCCGGCCGCGCCGCCACTCCACGCGTGGCCCATGCCGTGCACCCGCAAAAGGCGCACCGCCAGGCGGCGGCCGCACTTCCAGTCACGCCGGGCAAGGCTGCGCCGGTTGCCGCGGCGGATCGCTCCGGCAGTCTCCTTCACGGCAAGGCCCTCGGGCAGCAGATCGAGCCACAGCCCGGCGGCGGCCTCGGCATTGTCGAAGGCCACCACCGGGTCGAGATCGCCGTGGATCAGCAGCAGCGGTGGCAGGCTGCGCCCGGCCAGGCGCAGGGCGATCGCGTCGACATCCGGCGAGCGGCGCCCGCGCATGGCCTGACCGGCCTGCAGGGGCGTACGGGCACTGGCCGGCGCGGCGCCGGAGTGGCTGCCCACCGCGCAGAAGCGTTCGGGGTGGCGCAGGGCCAGGGTCAGCGCCATCGCCCCGCCGGCCGACAGGCCCAGCGCAAACAGCGGCCCGCCGACCCGCGGCCAGGCCTGCACGACGTGGTCGATGATGGCCATCAGCGTCTGCGTTTCCAGCCCGACCCGCGCCTCGCTGCCGAACCAGTTCCAGCAGCGCTGGGGGTTGGCGTCCTGGCCCTGCTCGGGCAGCAGCACCGCGAAACCCTTGGCCCGGGCCACCGCCGCCGCGTGGGTGGCTGCGGCAAAGGCCGCGCTGTCCTGGGCGCAGCCGTGGAGAAGCACGAGGAGCGGGAACGGCTTTCTGGCCGTCGCCCCCACCGGGATGAACAGCCGCCAGCGCCGCATGGCCAGCGGGCCGAGACCCCAGCGCCCCTCGTGCCAGCGCCCGCCGGCGACAGTGCCCGGCGCCTCGGCCGGCGTCGCCACCGCCGACATCACGCGGCCGGCCTGCTCGGCCAGCCGGCCGCCGGCCTTCACGCCGTGGCGGGTGAGTTTGAACAGCGCAGAAACCAGGGGCGACTTGCGACGGTTCATCGGCGGACTCCTGAAAAGCAGAAAGGCCCCGAAGGGCCTTTCCGGCTCACACCTCGACAGAGGCGTGGGCAAACCTTGACGAGGGGCCGGCACCCGCAGCGGACTGCGGAGCCGGGCCGCCCGACCGGTTCGGCTGCTTAGGCAACCTTCAGGGCGGAGGCGGCAGCCTTGGTGCCCTTGTCGACGTTCTCGACGGCGACGGCGGTGGCCTTCTCGACGCTGGCCTGGGCGGCAGCGGCGACTTGCTTGGCAGCCTTGGCGGCGCCTTCGTAGGCGGAGTTGGCGTTGGCCAGGGCAGCCTTCACGGCGGCAACGGCGGACTCGGAGCCGGCCGGGGCGTTCTTGAAGAGGCTTTCCAGGGCGGTGTCGAAGTTCTTGCCGAGCACGGAGGCTTCGGCTTCGACCAGCTTGGTCAGCTCTTCCTGGGTGTCGGTGCCGATCACGGACAGGCTGCGGCTGTAGGCCACGGACTTCTCGACGGACGGGGTCACGGCGCTCAGGCTGAGGGCGGCCAGGGCCTTCGGGTCCTTGGTGCCCATGATGGCCTTGGAGAAGGCGACGCTGTCGTCGAAGGCGGTGCGGGCGGTGGCCAGGTTGAGGGTGGCGACGCGCTCGGCGGCGGTGAACACGGTGGTCACGAAGGCGGAAGCGGACTTCAGGCCGGCTTCGACGTTGGCCTTGCTGACGGCGGCGATTTTCTCGGGGGTGGCGGACATGATGATCTCCTCAAATTGGGTTGGGGCTGCGATCACCGAAAAAGCTTCGGTATGGGTTCTATGTTGCACCGCAACAAAAACGAATGCAAGCGTTTTTTGTGCAGCGCAGCAAAAATCTTCCTTACCCCTTCCCGAGGCGCCCCCGAGGCCCGGATTCCCAGCACGGGAGCGGCCCCGGCCGCTAGCACAGGAGGTCGTCGCGCAGCTGGCGCAAGCCTTCCGGCATGCTCAGCGTGGCCGGGTCCCAGCCCTCCAGGGCGAGCACGTCGCCCAAGCAGGTTTCGAGCTCTGCGTGAGCCAGGCGCAGGGACTCCATGATCCGCGCGTGCACCCCGGCGTCTTCCTTGCGGACCGCCGAACAATCGCGCTGGTAGCGGAACAGCTCGCGCAGGCCGAGGAGCTCCTGCGCCACCTGGGCCGGGCAGGCGCACTGGCAGATCATGGCCTGCTCGATGATATGGGCGAGTTGTGAATTTTCGTAGACAGTGGGCAGGTCCATAGCGCTTCAGCCTTTCACGTCGAATGCCTCGCCGGTGGCGAAGAACTGCCCGCCGGCCACATAGTGGATGCTGCGCTCGCCCTCGGCACCGAAATGCCAGCGCCCGTCGCTGAACACCGCCGGATCGGCCCAGGCGGCGAGCACCTCGCCGAGGAACAGGTCGTAGGCCTGCTGGATGTGCGGCTCGGGGATCACCCGGCATTCCAGCCAGCCGATACAGCCCGCCGGCAGCGGCGCCGCCACCCGCGAAGCCGGCAGGGCCTCCAGCCCCAGCGCTGCGAACTTGTCGCCGTCCCGGCCCGAGCGCGAGCCCACGGCCAGCACCTGCCCGGCGATCGCCCGGCCTGGCACCGCCAGCACGAACTCGCCGGAGGCCTCGATGAGCTCGCGGGTGAAGGTGGATTTGTCGATCACCACCGCCACCTTGGGCGGATCGAAGTCGAGGGGCATGTTCCAGGCCGCCGCCATCACGTTGCGCCGGCCGGCGTGGGCGGACGACACCAGCACCGTGGGGCCGTGGTTGAGGAGGCGGTAGGCGTGGGCGAGGGGGATTGCGGCAGGAGGCATGGCGAGGCGCGGCGAGTGCGGAATCAAGCTCAAGTTGAGCTCAGCCCCTGGCGATCTCCCGCAACTCCACCGACCTGGCGGCCAGGGCGCTGGCGATGGCGTCGACGGCCTTCTCGGGCCGGGCGCCACCGCACATGAACACATCCACCGCGGCAAAGCCGTGCTCGGGCCAGGTGTGGATGCTGATGTGGGATTCCTGCAGCAGCAACACCCCGGTGACGCCGAGGCCCGGGCCGAAGGGGTGGAAGTGGCCGGCCACCGGAGTCGCCCCGGCGGCGTCGGCGGCGGCGCGCAGCAGGGCTTCGATGGCGGCCACGTCGCCCAGGCAGGCGGCCGCGACGCCGTGGAAATCGGCCAGCAGATGGCGGCCGCGGGGCAGGAAGGCGCTCACTTGTGGCCGCCCCCGGACGACCAGCCGCTGCCGGACGAGCTCCCGCTGCTCCAGCTACGGCCACCGCTGCGGTCGTTTACGTGCTCCAGGTTGAGGAGGGTCACGACGCCCAGCACCACGATCGCGAAAACGATGTAAGACCAGCGCGACATGCTTCAGCCATCCACCCAGTCGGTGAGCACCGGCAACCACAACACGCCGATGGCGAGCAGGATCAGCACCCAGCTGTAGAGCCCGCCCATCACCGCGATGGGCACGTTGGTGAGCAGCACCAGCACCGTGAACACCCATGCCAGCGGGCGCAGCGCAGCGCGGTCGGGCGCATCCGCCTTGCCCAGCGCAGGCCCGCCGGGGGTCGCCGCCACCGCGAGCTTGCCACCCTTGCCGAACCAGCCGTCCACGGTGCTCGCCGGCACGCGCTGGGCCAGGCTCCAGCCGAGCTCGGCCCTGCCCTGCTCGCTGGTGAGGGTGCCGCGGGGGCCGCGGTAGTCGGTGATGCTCACCTTGTCGCCCACTTTCACCTGCCAGTTGAAGGCCCCGGCGGCGTAGGTCACCTCGGCGCCGTAGGCCTGCATCCGCGTGAAGGCGGCGCCATCGAGGCGCACCGCGCTGGCCGACACCGACTCGGGCCAGCTGTCGAGCACGCGCACCTTGTCCCAGCCGGCCTCCGACTCGACCAGCCACAAAAAACCGGCCTGCGCGCTGTAGAGCAGGTATTCCGTCCACTCGTCGGTTCCGCCCTGCTCCCGGCAACGCAGCAGGCCGATGATCTGCCAGCGCTCCTTGTCGAAGCTGGCGGTATCGCCCAGCGCCAGGGTGGTGGCGACCCGGGCCGCGCGGCGGGCGCCGTCGAGCACCTCGGCGGTGCCGCCGCTGACCGCCGAGCGCACCCCGCAGGCCGGGCAATGGAGCTGCTCGGCGACGCCCGGGCTCCAGGCGACCGACGCGCCACAGGCCGGGCAGGCCAGCGCCTCGGCGGCGCCCTTCAGGTGGCCGGCGCTGCGGGCAATCTCGTCGGGCTCGCGCAGCAGCTGGCACTTGAGGTCGGCCAGGCTCACCGCCTTGCCCACGTAGCGCCGCGGCGGGAAGCCGTCGGAGTAATCGAGGGTCAGGAAGCGGTGGGTCTGGCGGTAGTCGGCGACCGTTGCCTCCCAGCCGGCGCCGACCCGGAAGGGCAGCTCGCCCTCGCCTCCGCTGCAGCGGGCGCTGCGCAGGTCGGCGGCGATGTAGTCGACACCGTCGTGGTGATAGTGGCCGCCGGGCACCAGCTGGCCGAAGGGCGGCGCGTCGTCGGCCAGGCCGGCATCGAGGGTGACGGCGTACTGGCCGGAGGCGTCCGACAGCCAGCCAGCACTGCCGTCGTCGAAGCCGATGTACCACTCGTTCCAGAAGCCCGCGTCGTAGCGCAGCTGGATGCGCCCGATCACCCCGAAGGCGCGGCCCGAATAGACGCCGGAAACGCCGACCCGCAGCGGCGAGTAGTCCTCGAGCACCGCCGACATCTTGCCCACGTCGCGCACTGCGTCGGCCTCGCGCAGCAGGGTGCTGCGGCAGTATTCGCAGACGGCGATCGCCGAGGTGGCCGAGCGGAAGGCCACCTCGGCACCGCAGGACGGGCAGGCCAGCCTGAACATGCTCAGGCCCCCCGGAGGCGTGACAAAACCGCGACCACGCTCAGCCGATCAGCTTCTTGATGATCTCGGCCTTGGCCGAGTCGTAGTCGGCCTGGGTGACGAGGCCCTTGTCGAGCAGGGCCTTGAGCTTGGCGAGGCGCGCCTCCGGGTCGTCGGCGGCGGGGGCGGTTGCCGGCGCAGCGGCAGCCGGCGCCTGGCTGCCACGCAGCGCGTCCATCATCACCTGCCCCATCCCCACGCCCGCGGCCAGCCCGGCGCCGACGCCGGCCAGCCCGCCTTCGTTTTGCGCCGCCAGCGGCACCGACTGGGCCACCTGGAACTGAGTGTATTTGCCCAGGTCGCCGACCATGCCCATCGAGATGCGCGCGTCGATGGCCTTCTGCAACTCGTCGGGCAGCGAGATGTTCTCGACCGCGAAGTTGTCGAGGGTCAGGCCGTAGCGCTCGAAGGTGGGCGTCATCGCCCCCTGCATGCGCTCGGACAGCAGGAGCTGGTTGGCGGCCATGTCCACAAACGGCACGTCGGCGCCGCCCAGCGTGGCGCTCATGGTGGCGACCACCAGGTTGCGCAGCTGCTGCTCGAGCTCGTCGACGGTATAGCTCGCCCGGGTGCCGCTGATCTCGGTGAAGAACTTCTTCGGGTCGGCCAGCTTGTAGGAATACATGCCGAAGGCGCGCAGCCGCACCATGCCGAAATCCTTATCGCGGATCGTCACCGGCTGCGGCGTGCCCCACTTGCGGCCGAGCTGCAGGCGGGTGCTGAAGAAGTACACGTCCGACTTGAAGGGCGACTCGAAGAGCTTGTCCCAGTTTTTCAGGTTGGTGAGCACCGGAATGGTCCGGGTGGTGAGCGTGTACAGGCCGGGCCCGAACACGTCGGCCACCTGGCCTTCGTTGACGAACACCGCCATCTGCGACTCGCGCACCGTGAGGCTGGCGCCGTACTGGATCTCGAAGTCTTCCATCGGGTAGCGCCAGGCCAGCGTACCGTCGGAATCCTCGTTCCACTGGAGGACGTCGATGAACTGCTTCTTGATGAAGGACCCGAGACTCATGTCTGCTCCTGATGTTGTTTGTCCAGATAACGGGCGAGCGCCAGCCCGCTGTAGCCGCGGCTGCGAGCCACGGCGATTTGAAGCATCTCGTCGCCCATCAAGGCCCCGCAGCCGGGGCATTTGTCCCACTGCAGCATGATCTGCCAGGTCGGCTCGCAGGCCTTGCGGATCTCCCAGTCGTGGCCGCAGGCCGGGCAGGCCGCCTGGGGTGGCGGCTTGCGCCGGGTGCGGATGGCATGGACGTAAATCGCCGCCAGCAGGCCCGCCGCGACGGAAAGCAGCATCTTGCGGTAGGGGGCGGCGCCATCCGGCTCGACGACGCTCCACACCCAGCCCACCAGCGCGCCGGCCAGGGCGCCCACCTGCAGCGCCCCATTGCTCCGCGACTGGTTGCGCCGCGCCAGCGCCTTGGCGGCAATCGCCCGGCGCGCGTAGTCGGCGTCGGCCGGCCGGTTCACGACATGCACGCCGCGTTGACGATGCCCACCACCAGCGCGACGGTGCCCGCAAAGGCGCCGGCGGCAACGTTGTTGGACGAAAGCTGCCCCGGCAGCCCGGGCAACAGCCGGGCCAGCACCGCGTAGGTGAGCAGCTGGGTGGCGAGGCCGGCCCCGCCCCACGCGAGGAACATCGGGTAGCTGTCGTTGTGGAGGATGCTGGAGGCCACCGTGAGCGAGAAGCCCAGCGTCGCCCCACCAAACGACAGGGCCGGGGCGACCAGCCCCTGGCGGATCAGCGCGCGCTCGCAGAAGGGCGTCACGCGCAGGTAGATCGCGGCGAACAGAGCCACCATCACGAGACCCGAGAGCAGGTGAGCGAGGTAATTGTAGAAGGCTTCCATCGGCGTTTTCCCCGGTGAGCGGGCTGGTATTTAGCCAGCATTCCCCGTGCCGGGCAAGCGCAATCCGGGTAGAGTCCCGGGCCATGTCACCCACCGCCCAGGCCCCCGGCCGCCTCCCCGACCGGCTGCTGATCCTCTCCGTCTTCGTCGTCGCCTCCTGCGGGCTCGCCTACGAGCTGATCGCCGGGGCGCTGTCGAGCTACCTGCTCGGCGACTCGGTGCTGCAGTTCTCGTCGATCATCGGCTGCTACCTGTTTGCGATGGGGGTCGGCTCGCACCTCTCCAAATACGTGGACGACCGCGACGTGCTGGCCCGCTTCATCGACATCGAGCTGCTGGTGGGGCTGCTCGGCGGGCTGTCGGCGACGCTGCTGTTCCTGCTCTTCGCGTGGATGTCGGCGCCCTTCCGCAGCGCCCTGTATGCGCTGGTGTTCGTGCTGGGGGTGCTGGTGGGGATGGAGATCCCGCTGGTGATGCGGGTGCTCAACGCCCGCCAGGCCAGCTTCAGCGAACTCGTGAGCCGGGTGCTCACCTTCGACTACCTGGGCGCGCTGGCGGTGTCGCTGCTGTTCCCGCTGGTGCTGGCGCCCAAGCTCGGGCTGTCGCGCACCGGCTTCCTGTTCGGCATGGCCAACGTGGCGGTGGCGCTGTGGACGCTGTGGCATTACCGCGCCGAGATCCCCGGCCTGCGCCCGCGCCTGTTGCGCGGCCTGCTGGTGATGGCCTTCCTGGCCGCCGGGCTGGCCGGCTCCGACAAGCTCACCCGCTGGGCCGAGAAGGGGCTGTTCGGCGACGAGGTGATCTTCGCCACCACCACCCCATACCAACGCCTGGTGGTCACCCGCTGGAAGGACGACACCCGGCTCTACATCAACGGCAACCTGCAGTTCTCCAGCCGCGACGAGCACCGCTACCACGAGGCCCTGGTGCACCCGGCGCTGCAGAGCATGCCGTGGGCGCAACGGGCGCTGGTGCTGGGCGGCGGCGACGGGCTGGCGGTGCGCGAGATCCTGCGCCACGCCAACATCCGCGAGGTCACGCTGGTGGACCTCGACCCGGCGATGACCGATCTCTTCAGCCGCAACGCCGAGCTGATGGCCCTGAACGCCGGCGCGCTCAGCGACCCGCGGGTGAAGGTGATCAACGCCGACGCCGGCCAGTGGCTCGAGACCAGCGCCGAGGTCTTCGACCTCATCATCGCCGACTTCCCCGACCCCTCCAGCTTCGGCCTCGGCAAGCTCTACTCGGTGCCGATCTACCGGCTGATGGCCCGCCACCTCGCCGAAAACGGCGCGCTGGTGGTGCAATCCACCTCGCCGTGGTTCGCGCCCAAGAGCTTCTGGTGCATCGACGCGACCCTGCGCGCGGCGGGCTTCAGCACCCACCCCTACCACGCGCTGGTGCCGTCGTTCGGCGAATGGGGTTTCAACCTCGCCATGAAGCGCCCCGGCTTCGTGCCGCCCACCCGCTACAGCGTGCCCACCCGCTTCCTCGACGCCGACAGCACCCGCCTAATGTTCAGCTTCCCGCCCGACATGCGCCCGCTGCCCGTGGAACCCAACCACCTCAACACCCAGGCCCTGGTGCATTACTTCGAGGAGGACTGGGGCAAGGTGATCCGGTGATCGACCGGCGCCGCTTCCTCGCCACCACTGCGGCCGCCGCGGGCCTCGCCGCCCTGCCCGGCTGCCGCGCCCTGGAGCACCTGGGCATCCCGATCACCGTGCTGCGCCCCGGCATGGAGGCCGGCCACGCCCTGCGCGGCGGCGCCCCGCTGCCCACAGCCCAGCGCGAGATCCGCACCGGCGTGGCGATCCTCGGCAGCGGCATCGCCGGCCTCAGCGCGGCCTGGCGGCTGGCAAAGGAAGGCCACGACGACTACCTGCTGGTGGAGGGCCCCGAGCCCTTCGGCAACGCCGCCGGCGGGCGCTTCGACAGCCCCTCCGGGCCCCTCGCCTTCCCCCGCGGCGCCCACTACCTGCCGCTGCCGTCGGTCGAATCGACGCCGGTGCGCGAGCTGCTGCATGAGCTCGGGGTGATCGAGGCCGACCCCTTCGGCCCCCGCCCGCGCTTCAGCGAAGCGGCCCTGGTGCACGCCCCCGACGAGCGCCTCTACTTTGCCGGCACCTGGCGCGACGGCCTGCTGCCCACCGCCCACGTGGGCACCGACGAGGCCGCCCAGCACGCCCGCTTCCTGGCCGAAACCGCCCGGCTCACCCGAGCCACAGGTGCCGACGGCCGGCGTGCCTTCTGCGTGCCGCTGGCGCTCTCCAGCACAGACCCGGCCTTCCGCCGCCTGGACGGCGTCACCTTCCGCGCCTGGCTGGCCGCCGAGGGCTATACCTCGCCCAGCCTCCACACCTATCTGGACTACGTCTGCCGCGACGAATACGGCGCCACGCCCGACAAGGTGTCGGCCTGGGCCGGCCTGCACTACTTCGCCAGCCGCGGCGGCCAGGCCGCCAACGCCGCCGACGGCAGCCTGCTCACTTGGCCCGATGGCCTCGCCTTCCTGGCCCGCGGCCTCGCCGCGCGGGTGCCCGCTGCCCGCCAGCTGGCCGGCCACGCGCTGGCGGTGGCGGCAGACAGGCAAGGGGTGAGCATCCTGTGCACCACCGCTGACGGGCCGGCGCGCATCCGCGCCCGCCGGACGATCTGCGCGATGCCCCTGCATGTGGCGGCCCGGGTGATCGGCAACATCCGCGATTACGGCTTCGACCCGGCCGCCCACCTGCCGCCCCAGGCCCCCTGGCTGGTGGCCAGCCTCCTGCTGGAGGGCTTCCCCCCCGAGCCCGCCGATGCGCCCCTCGCCTGGGACAACGTGATCGCCGGCAGCCGCGGCCTGGGCTGGGTGGTCTCCACCCACCAGCTGATCCGCGCCGCCCGCCCGGCCCACACGGTGTTCACCGCCTACCGGGCGCTGGCCGACCAGACGCCGCAGGACGCCCGCGCCTGGCTCGCCACGGCGCCCGCCGAGGCCCTGTTCGAACTCGCCGCCGACGAGCTGCGCAGCCACTACGGTCCGCTGGAGATGTGGCGCCGCACGCGCGCGGTCGAGATCACCCTGCGCGGCCACGGCATGGCGGTGCCGGCCTGCGGCAGCCTGGCCAACCCGGGCCTGGCCGCGCTGCGCGAAACCGACGGGCGGCTGCTCTTCGCCCATTCGGACCTGTCGGGCTATTCGGTGTTCGAGGAGGCCGCCTGGTGGGGCGACCGGGCGGGGCGGAAGGTGCTGGGCTGAGATCGCTGCCCCCCTACGCGCCTCGCGTTCGACCTTCCGAGCCACGGATTCGACGCTCCGAGCGCCGTGCTCGACCTTCCGAGCCCCGAATTCGACGCTCCGAGCGCCGTGCTCGACCTTCCGAGCCCCGAGTTCGACGCTCCGAGCGTCGTGCTCGACCCTTCGAACCCCGTACTCGACGCTCCAAACCCCGTGTTCGACGCGCCAAGCGTCGTGCTCGGCCTCGAGAACCTCGTGCTCGCCCCTCCGAAGCCCGACAGCCCGGCTTCAGTGGTCGGCCAGGTTGTTGAAGATCTGCTCGAGGTCCTGGCTGATGCGCATCAGGCGGGCTTCGCTGAGGTTACCGTAGCCGCGCACGAAGATCTTGCTGGTGGCCTGCTGGATTTCGGCGAGCAGGCTCTCGCCCTTCGGGGTCATCGACACGTCGGTGATGCGCGCGTCCTCGGGGTTGGTGGCGGTGTGCACCAGGCCTTCGTCGCGCATGCGCTGCACGATGCGGGTGATGGTGGACAGCTTGATGATGGCGTGGGTGGAGATCTCCGAGACGCTCAGGGTGCCGTGGTTCTTGAGGATGTGCAGCACCCGCCGGGTAGGCACGTCGGTGCCCAGCTTCTTGAGGATCTGCTCCATCTGCTGGGTGTAGATGGCGTTGACCCGCGCCAGCCAGTAAAAGGGGAACTCCTCGTAGCGGAAGTTCTCGCTGGTCGGCAGGAAGCGGCTGTTCTTTTTTGCGCTCGACATATCGGGACGATCCGTGAAAACCCTTCAGACTCCGTTCGGCCAGCCGAAGCGCCGACGGCCCAGGCATGATACTCGCACAAGGGGGTATCAGGCTGCATGGGGCCGCGTGGGGCTCAAACCTCCTTGTAGGGGCCGGCCCCCAGGCCGATGGGCGCCGGCGCGGCAGCCACCAGGCGCGAGAAGATCCGCGCGAAGTCCTCGGGTGCCGCAGGCGGCTGCGTGCCGCCCATCGGGTCGGGCGAGCCGGCAAAGCCGGCGTTGGCGATCGCCCAATCTTCGGCGGTGAAATGCTTGTGCACCAGAGGCAGGATCTCGCGCTCCTCGCGCATCATGTGCTCGCGGTAGAAGGCGGCAAAGGCTTCGAAGGCCGCCACGAAGCCCTCGAAGCCGCCGGGGGTACCGTCGGCGTAGCGCTGCACGGCGGCCTCCAGGGCCTTGATGCGGTCGTTGCCGCGGGCGTGCTCCGCCTCCAGGCGGTCGAGGGCCTCGGCGCCCTCGGTGGTGCGCTGCCGCAGCAGGGCGAAGATGAACTGGTCTTCCTTGGGGTGGTGGCGCTTCTCGGGGTAGGCGTCGAGGTAATGCACCATGGCCCGCAGCAGGCCCATGTCGGGCTGCAGGGTGCCGGAACCGATGTCTCGCAGCATCATCCGGATGGCGTGCAGGATTGCCGCCAGGGACTGGTGCTCGTCGATCATGATGCGCAGGGCTTCCATTGTGTTGTGTCTCCTTGGGTGGGCTCAGGTGGCCAGCATGGCCTGATGCTTGCCGCCGAGGCCGAGGTAGGCTTCGATCACGCGGGGGTCGTCGGCCAGCTCTCCAGCCGGCCCGTGCATGGCGATCTGGCCGGTCTCGAGCACGTAGGCGTAGTCGGCCACCTGCAGGGCGGCGCGGGCGTTCTGCTCGACCAGCAGGATCGACACGCCGCGGCGGCGCAGCTCGGCGATGATGCGGAAGATCTCGCGGACGATCAGCGGCGCGAGGCCCAGGCTGGGCTCGTCGAGCATCAGGAGCTTGGGCTTGGCCATCAGCGCGCGGCCCTCCGCCAGCATCTGCCGCTCGCCGCCCGACAGGGTGCCGGCCAGTTGGCTGCGGCGCTCCTTGAGGCGGGGAAACAGGGTGTAGATCTCGTCCATCGTGCCGGCGTGGTCGCGCAGGCCGCTGCGGTAGCGCTGGAAGGCGCCCAGCAGCAGGTTGTCCTCGACGCTCATCTCGCTGAACAGCTCGCGCTTTTCGGGCACCAGGTTCATGCCCCGGGCCACCATGCGCTCCACTTCGGGCACCACCTCGACGCTGCCGTCGAAGGCCACCCGGCCCTTCGATTCGAGCACCCCCATGATGGCCGACAGCAGGGTGGTCTTGCCGGCGCCGTTGGGGCCGATCACGGTGACGATCTGGCCTTCGCCCACCGTCAGGCTGGCGTTGCTGAGGGCCTCGACCTTGCCGTAGGAGACGCAGAGGTCGCGGATCTCGAGCACATTGTTGTGCGGGTTTGCCATCATTCCACCCCTCCAAGATAGGCTTCGAGCACGGCCGGGTCCTGCTGGACTTCGTCGGGCAGGCCTTCGGCGATCTTCTGGCCGAACTCCATCACCACCACCCGGTCGACCAGGCTCATCACGAAATCCATGTCGTGCTCGACGATCAGCGTGGCCAGGCCTTCGGCGCGCAGCTTGCGCAGCAGCTCGGCGAGGGCCTGTTTTTCCTTGAGGCGCAGGCCGGCCGCCGGCTCGTCGAGGAGCAGCAGGCAGGGGTCGGCGCACAGGGCGCGGGCGATCTCGAGGATGCGCTGCTGGCCCAGGGCCAGGCTGCCGGCCTCGGCGTGCATGAACTCGCCCAGGCCGACGCGCTCGATCTGCCGCGCCGCCTCCTTGAGCAGGCGCGCCTCCTCGGCCCGGTCCAGGCGCCAGGCCGAAGCCAGCACCCCCTGCCCGCCGCGCAGGTGGGCGCCGATGGCGACGTTCTCGAGCACGCTCATGGTGGGCAGCAGCTTGACGTGCTGGAAGCTGCGGCTCATGCCCATCCGGGCGATGTCGCGGGAATCCTTGCCGGCCACCGGCTGGCCCATGAACAGCACCTCGCCGGAGGTGGGCGTGTCGACGCCGGAGAGCTGGTTGAACATGGTGCTCTTGCCGGCGCCGTTGGGGCCGATCAGGGCCAGGATCTCGCCGGCCTTCACCGTGAGGCTCATGTTGTTGTTGGCCACCAGGCCGCCGAACTTGCGGGTGACGTTGCGGGCTTCGAGGATCAGCGAACCGGGCTCGGGCAGCGTGCGCCGCGGCAGGGCCTCGGCGGCATCGTCGATGCGCTTGTTGTCGGCGCGCACCGGCACGATCTGCCTGAGCAGCGGCCACAAGCCGCCGCGGGCGCGCTGCAGCACCAGGATCATCAGCAGGCCGAAGACGATCACCTCGAAGTTGCCGGCCTGGCCCAGCAGCTTGGGCAGGATGTCCTGCAGCCACTGCTTGAGCAGGGTGATCACCCCCGCCCCCACCAGCGCGCCCCACACGTGGCCGGCGCCGCCGATGACGGCCATGAAGAGGTACTCGATGCCGATGTTGAGGCCGAAGGGCGTCGGATTGACGAAGCGCTGCATGTGGGCATACAGCCAGCCCGAGGCGCAGGCGTGGAGCGCCGCGATCAGGAAGATCACCATGCGCGAGCGGGAGGTGTCGACGCCCATCGCCTCGGCCATCACGATGCCGCCCTTGAGGGCGCGGATGGCCCGCCCTTCGCGGGAATCCAGCAGGTTCTGGGTGGTCAGCACAGCCACCATCAGGAAGGCCCAGATCAGGTAGTAGATCTTCTCGCCGCTGTCGAGCGCGATGCCGAACAGGCTGATCGGCGGGATGCCGGTGAGCCCGGAGTGGCCGCCGAGGCTCTCCGAGGTGCCGAACAGGAAGTACAGGCTGATCCCCCAGGCCATGGTGCCCAGCGGCAGGAAATGCCCCGACAGGCGCAGCGTGAGCGAGCCCAGCAGCAGCGCCACCAAGGCGGTCAGCAGCAGGCCGGCAAGGAGCGTCAGCCACGGCGAGGCGCCGATCCAGGCCAGCCAGCCCGGCAGCGACGGCAGCGTGGTGAGCGCGGCGGTGGTGTAGGCCCCGAGGCCGACGAAGGCCGCCTGCCCGAAGCTGGTGAGGCCGCCGACGCCGGTGAGCAGCACCAGCCCCAGGGACACCATGGCGTACAGCCCGATGTAGTTGAGCAGGGTCACCGAGAACGGCGACAGGAACAGCGGCGCGGCCAACAGCACGGCCAGGAAGGCCACGAGGACCACCCGCGGAGACAGCTTGGCGTTCATTCTTCTTCCTCCACATGGCGGCTGTTGAGGGAACGCCACAGCAGCACGGGGATGATCAGGGTGAAGACAATGACTTCCTTGTAGGCGCTGGCCCAGAAGGAGGAGAAGGACTCGAGTTGGCCCA
>JAEUNU010000273.1 GCA_016789125.1 Zoogloea sp.
TCAGGCCCTGATCCTTGATCATCTTCACGACCTGGAGCTTGAACTCCGTGTCGAACGATCTGCGCTTTCTGCTCATCAATTTCTCCTCGAACGGTGAATGATCCACCTATCGAGGTGTCCGCGGAAATTAGACCACTACACAGGTCGAATCTTTTGCGGTCCGCCAATGGGCACCGACGGCCAGCGAATATCCGGGCCTCAAGGCCAGCAAGGCCCCGTCAGCCCACCACCGTCACCGCCCCCCGCCCCTCGGGCGTGTCCAGCCAGCGCGCCAGGATGCGGTAGGTGTCGAGGTCGAAGGCCCGGGCGGGCGGGGCGGCGAGGAGCTCGCCGAAGCTCGCCTCGTCTTCCGCGGTGCCGAGCAGGCACCAGCGATCGACCAGGTGCATCGCGCTGCGGCCGCTGTCGGCGTGGTATTCGCGGATCGCCACCGGGCCGGGCCACGGCCAGCGGCGCAGACGCAGGCTCTCGAGCACCTTGAGCAGGCGCTCGTCGTGCTCGGCGTGGGTCTCGCGGCCGGCGCAGACGCCGGCGCAGCGTTTCATCTGGTGGGCGAGGCAGGCGCCGTCGCCCCAGGGCTCGGTGCCGATGCGGCGCGGGCACAGCTTGTAGAGGGTGGCGAGCTCACGCAGGGCGTTGTCGGCTTCTTTCTTGGTGCGGAAGCTGCCGTACACGTCGGCCCAACCGGCCGGGTCGCCGCCGCCGAGGAGTTCGCGCACCAGCACCGGGCCGCGCTTGCGGGTGGGGTCGAAACGCAGCCCGAAGACGGCGTCGGTCTCGCGCAGCAGGCGGTTTTCGGTGGGCTTGCGCTCCTTGACCAGGCGCGCCTCGAGGAGCAGCGCGCCGAGCTCGCCGGCGGTCTGCTGCCATTCGACGCGGCGCACCTGCTGGGCGAGCTTGGCTTCCTTGCCGCTGCGGTGGTCGGCCGAGAAATGGCTCATGACGCGCGAGCGCAGACTCACACTCTTGCCGATGTAGATCGGCAGGTCGTTCTCGCCATAGAAAAAATACACGCCAGGCCCCTCGGGCAGGCCTTCGAGCACGCCCTCGGGCAGACCCGCCGGCCGGCTGGGAGCCTTCATGGCCTTGACGATGGCGGCGTCGAGCACGTCGCGCTCGAACTGCCCGGCGACGATGCCGGCAAACTGGTGCAGCGCCTCGGTGTCGCCCATCGCCCGGTGGCGGGCGGTGCAGGTGAGGTTATGGCGCTCAATCAGCGCGTCGAGGCCGTGGCGGTGGAACTGCGGGTACAGCGCCCGCGAGAGCTTGACGGTGCACAGCACCGGCGCGTCGAAGTCCTGGCCGATGCGGCGGAACTCGTTCTTGATGAAACCGTAGTCGAAGCGCGCGTTGTGGGCGACGAAGACGCAGTCGGCCAGGAGCGCACGCACGCCGTCGGCCAGCTCGGCAAAGGGCGGCGCCGCGGCGACCATGGCGTCGGTGATGCCGGTGAAGCCCTGGATGCTCGGCGGGATGGGCATGCCCGGGTTGACCAGGCTGGACCAGCGCTCGACGAGCTGCCCGCCCTCGACGCGCAGGATGGCGATCTCGGTGACCCGATCGACCACCGGGTTGGCGCCGGTGGTTTCAACGTCGATGAAGGCGAGGCGTGGGAGCAATTGTGCGGTGCTGCGCGGGGTGAAATGCCGGAACAAGGGCGCGGCGGCCCCGCGGGATCAGGCTGGGGCGATCAGGACTCGGTGGCGTAGGGGTAGGCCTTGGCAGGCACCTTGGCCTCCGCGAACTCGCGGGTGGTCTGGGTGTCCTGGGGCTTGTCCCACCACAGGGCGCGGCCTTTCTTCTGCTCTTCGCGCTGTTCGGGATGCTTGGCCATCCATTCGCGCATGAACTTGGTGTGCTCGGATTCGTACATTGCCATGACTCGTCTCCCTGGAATTTCGTGGATTGCCTTTGAACAGGCGTGGATTCTAGCAGCCTCAGCCCGCTTTCTGGTCGGCCTTGAGGCGGTTGATGCGGACCACCTCGGGGATGTTGCGCACCCCGCGGACCACCCTGGCGAGGTGCAGCCGGTGGGTGACCTGGACGGTGATGTTGAGCGAGGTGTAGGTGCCCTGCTCGCCGTCGGTGCTGACGTTCTGGATGTTGCAGTCCTGCTCGGCGATGGCGTTGGCGACCTTGCCGAGCACCCCGCGCACGTTCTGGGTGAGCACCCGCAGGGTGACGTCGAAGAGACGGTCGCTGGCGGGCTCCCACTCGACGTCGATCCAGCGGTCGCGCTCGGAGCGCAGCTTGCGCGCCTGAGGGCAGTCGTGCATGTGCACTTCGAGGCCCTGGCCCTTGCGGATGATGCCGACGATCGGGTCGCCCGGGATCGGCCGGCAGCAGCGCGCCAGCTGGACGGCCACGCCTTCGGTGCCGCGGATCAGGATGGCCCCGGCGGGCCTGGGCTTGACCACGTCGGCGCGGCCCGATTCGGCGTCCTGGATTTCGGCTAGGCGGCGCGCGACGATGGCCGGCAGACGCCGGCCGAGGCCGATGTCGGTCATCAACTCCTTGCGTGCCGCCAGCGTGAGTTCGCGCAGCAGGCGGTCCCAGGCGAAGGTGCTGACCTGGCCGAGGGTGAGGCCGTGGGGGCGCAGGGCCTGGTTGAGCAGGCGCTCGCCGAGGGTCGAGGCTTCTTCCTGCTGGGCGTTTTTCAGGAAGTGGCGGATCTGCGCACGGGCCTTGCCGGTACGCACGTAACTGAGCCAGGCCGGGTTGGGGCTGGCGTGGGCGGCGGTGATGATCTCGATCTGGTCGCCGTTGTGGAGCTCGGTGCGCAGGGGCATCAGCTCGCCGTTGATGCGCCCGGCGACGCAGCGGTTGCCCACGTCGGTGTGCACGGCGTAGGCGAAGTCGACCACCGTGGCGCCGCGGGGCAGCGCGAAGATCTTGCCCTTGGGGGTGAAGGCATACACCTCGCCCGGGAAGAGGTCGACCTTGACGTGCTCGAGGAACTCGCTGGAATCGCCCGAGGTGGATTGCAGCTCAAGGAGCGACTGCAGCCAGCTGTGGGTTTTGTGCTGCAGCTCGGTGAGGGTTTTCTCGTCTTCCTTGTAGAGCCAGTGGGAGGCGACGCCGCTCTCGGCCACGTGGTTCATCTCGGGGGTGCGGATCTGCACCTCCACGGGGGTGCCGAAGGGACCGATCAGCGTGGTGTGCAGCGACTGATAGCCGTTGGCCTTGGGAATCGCGATGTAGTCCTTGAACTTGCCGGGCACCGGCTTGTAGAGGCCATGCAGGGCGCCGAGGGCCCGGTAGCAGGTCTGGACGTCGGGCACCACAACGCGAAAACCGTAGATATCGAGCACCTGCGAGAAGCTGAGGCGCTTCTCGGTCATCTTGCGGTAGATGCTGTAGAGGTGCTTCTCGCGCCCCCACACCTCGGCCTCGATGTTCCACTGGGGCAGGCGCTCTTCAATTGCGGCGAGGATCTTGCCGACCACCTCGCGGCGGTTGCCGCGGGCGGCCAGGATGGCCTTGGAGAGCACCCGGAAGCGCAGCGGGTAGCGGTGCTTGAAGGCGAGCTCCTGGAGCTCGCGGTAGATCGAGTTGAGGCCCAGCCGGTTGGCGATCGGGGCGTGGATCTCCTGGGTCTCGCGGGCGATGCGGCGGCGCTTGTCGGGGCGCATGTGGTCGAGGGTCCGCATGTTGTGCAGACGGTCGGCCAGCTTGATCAGGATGA
>JAEUNU010000013.1 GCA_016789125.1 Zoogloea sp.
AGCCCTCCTTGTCGGATGGGTAGCGGCACGCCCCAATGCGCACCGGCTACTCCAGGTCGGAACCCCGCCGGGGGGCAAAGTTCCCCCGGCACGCTGGGGCTTCAGCCCTCGCCTCTGCTCTGGGGCGACGTCGGGTCACGCTGCGCTGAGCCGACTGACGGAGCCGTGCCTGGCTCGTCCCTGATCGCACGCAATCGGCGGAACCTCCGGCCCATTGCCGTGTCTGGCATTAAGATTGCAGTCAGAGCTGCCGGAGCACCGCGGCACGCCCGGCCTGGCCGCCTCCGATGAACCCTGTCTTGTCCCGTCCAGATCCGATGCTGCTTGCCGCCCTCGTCCTCGTCCCGTTCCTGGGCAGTCTCCTCGCCGCCGTGATGCCGGCCGATGCCCGCAACCGCGAGTCGTGGCTGGCCATCGCGGTGGCGGCGGGTGGCCTGCTGGTGGCGGGCTCGCTCTACCCCGCCGTGGCCGCCGGCCAGGTGCTGCGCGAGGAGCTGGCCTGGCTGCCGGCCCAGGGGCTCTACTTCGTGCTGCGGGTGGACGGGCTGGCCTGGGTGTTCACCATGCTGGTGCTCGCCATCGGCCTGCTGGTGGTGCTGTACGCACGCTATTACATGTCGGCGGCCGACCCGGTGCCGCGTTTCTTTGCCTTCCTGCTGGCCTTCATGGGCTCGATGCTGGGGGTGGTGCTGTCGGGCAACCTGGTGCAGCTGGTGCTGTTCTGGGAGCTCACCAGCCTCACCTCGTTTCTGCTGATCGGCTACTGGCACCACCGGGCCGACGCGCGGCGCGGGGCGCGGATGGCCTTCACCGTTACGGCCAGCGGCGGGCTGTGCCTGCTGGCCGGCGTGCTGGTGCTGGGGAACATCGTCGGCAGCTACGACCTCGATGTGGTGCTGGCGGCGGGCGAGCGCATCCGCGCCGACGAGCTCTACCTGCCGGCGCTGGTGCTGATCGCCCTCGGGGCGCTGACCAAGAGCGCCCAGTTCCCCTTCCACTTCTGGTTGCCCCACGCGATGGCGGCGCCCACGCCGGTGTCGTCTTACCTGCACTCGGCGACGATGGTGAAGGCCGGGGTCTTCCTGCTGGTGCGGCTGTGGCCGGCTTTGTCGGGCACGCCGGAGTGGACCTGGATTATCGGCGGGGCAGGCGTGTGCACGCTGCTGATCGGCGCCTTCATCGCGATCTTCCAGCATGACCTGAAGGGCCTGCTGGCCTATTCGACGATCAGCCACCTGGGCCTCATCACCACGCTGATCGGCATCGGCACGCCGCTGGCCATCGTCGCGGCGATCTTCCACATCCTCAACCACGCCACCTTCAAGGCCTCGCTGTTCATGGCCGCCGGCATCATCGACCACGAGACGGGCACCCGTGACATGCGGGTGCTCAGTGGCCTGCGCCACGCGCTGCCGGTCACCGCCACGCTGGCCATCGTTGCCAGTGCGGCGATGGCGGGGGTGCCGCTGCTCAACGGCTTCCTGTCGAAGGAGATGTTCTTTGCCGAGACCCTGCTGGTGGGCGGCGACACCAACTGGTGGATGTCCTACGCGGCGCTGGCGATGGGGGTTTTCGGCGTGGCGTATTCGCTGCGCTTCATCTCGATCTTCTTCGGCGCCCCCGCCGAGGCGCTGCCCCGCTCCCCCCACGAGCCGCCGCGCTGGATGCGCTTCCCGGTCGAGCTGCTGGTGCTGACCTGCCTGGTGGTGGGCATCCTGCCCGGCCTCAGCATCGAGCCTGTCCTGCACCTCGCCGCGGTGGCCACCCTGGGGGCTGCCATGCCCGACTACGACCTGGCGGTGTGGCATGGTTTCAATGTCCCGCTGCTGATGAGCACGCTGGCCCTGGGCGGCGGCGTGCTGCTGTACGGGCTGCTGCGGCGCTACCTGCAGTTGCAGGAGCGCGACACGGTGCCGCTGGTGCACCGCCTGAACGGCGCGCAGATCTACGAGAGCACGATGCTGCGCCTCACCCGCGGGGCCGGCTGGCTGCTGACGCACCTCGGCACGCTGCGGCTGCAGCCCCAGTTGCTGCTGCTGGTGCTGGCGCTGCTGGCCGTGCCCGTGCTGCTGGCCGGCGCGCCGCCGGCCTGGAGCGATGCGCCACGGCAGGGCTTCGACCCGCTGTTCGCGGTGGTCTGGCTGATCGGCGGCGGCTGCGCGATCGGCGCGGCGTGGATGGCGAAGTACCACCGCCTGGCGGCGGTGGCGCTGGTGGGGGGCACGGGCATCGTCACGGCGGCCACCTTTTTGTGGCTGTCGGCACCCGACCTGGCGCTGACCCAACTGATGGTGGAGACCGTCACCACGGTGCTGATCCTGCTCGGCCTGCGCTGGCTGCCGCCGCGCATCGAGGCGGGCACAGACGCGCCGGCGCGGATGGCCTGGCTGCGCCGCTCCCGCGACCTGGTGGTGGCGACGGCGGCCGGGCTCGGCATGGCGGCGCTCACCTATGCGGTGCTGGTGCATCCGGCCTCGGACACCATCGCCGACTTCTTCCTGCAGAACGCCCTCACCGGTGGGGGCGGCAGCAACGTGGTGAACGTGCTGCTGGTGGATTTCCGCAGCTTCGACACGCTCGGCGAGATCACCGTGCTGGCCATCGTCGCGCTCACGGTCTATGCCCTGCTCCGCCGCTTCCGGCCGGCGCCCGAGAGCGTGCTGATCCCGGCCCAGCAACGGTACGACGTGGACCCGGCCAGCACCCAGACGCCCGCCGAGCAGGCCAACAGCGGCTACCTGCTGGTGGCGGGCATCTACCTGCGCCTGCTGCTGCCCTTCATGGGGGTGGTGGCGGTGTATTTCTTCATGCGCGGCCACAACCTGCCGGGGGGCGGCTTCGTGGCGGGGCTGATCTTCTCGGTGGCGATCCTGGTCCAGTACATGCTCGCCGGCACGCTGTGGGTCGAGAGCCACCTGCAGCTGCGGCCCCACCGCTGGCTGGGCTTCGGGCTGGTGCTGGCCTGCGCGACCGGCCTCGGCGCGTGGGTGTTCGGGCACCCCTTCCTCACCACCCACACTGCCCACGTGGACTGGCCGCTGGTGGGCGAGCTGCACCTGCCCAGCGCCTTCGTGTTCGATCTCGGGGTGTTCGTGGTGGTGGTCGGCACGACCATGCTGATGCTGGTGGCGCTGGCCCACCAGTCCCTGCGCGCCCATCGCCTGCCCGGCGACGAAGCGGCCCGGGCGGCGCCACCTGCTAGCGGACGGAGGACGATCTGATGGAGCTCACGCTGTCAATCGCAGTCGGGGTGATGTTCGGCTCGGGGGTGTGGCTGATCCTGCGCCCCCGCAGCTTCCAGCTCATCACCGGGCTGCTGCTGATGTCGTATGCGGTGAACCTGTTCATCTTTGCGATGGGCCGCCTGTGGGTGGCCCAGCCGCCGATCACGCCGACGCCGGCCGTCGACCCGGCGCTGTTTGCCGACCCCGTGCCCCAGGGCCTGGTGCTCACCGCGATCGTCATCGGCTTTGCCACCACCGCGCTGTACCTGGTGATGATCATCGGCGCGCGGGGCCTCACCGGCAGCGACCACGTCGATGGCGAGGAGCCCCGCGAATGAGCGCCCTGCCCTGGATGCAGCACCTCATCGTGGTGCCCGTGCTGCTGCCCCTGCTGGTGGGCGCGCTACTGATCCCGGTCAATCAGAACCGCCACGGGCTGAAGTTCGCCACCAGCGCGGTGAGCGGCGTGCTGCTGTGGCTGTTGTCGCTCGCGCTCCTGCAGATGGCCGATGGCGAGCACTGGCCGGATGGCGTCGGCGTCTACCTGGCGTCGAACTGGGCGGCGCCCTTCGGCATCGCGCTGGTGGTCGACCGGCTGTCGGCCCTGATGCTGGTGCTCACATCGACCATCGCCCTCGCCGTGCTGGTGTTCGGCGCACGGCGCTGGGACCGGGTGGGGGTGCATTTCCACTCCCTCTTCCAGTTCCTGCTGATGGGGCTCAACGGCGCCTTCCTCACCAACGACCTGTTCAACCTGTTCGTGTTCTTCGAGGTGATGCTGGCAGCCTCCTACGGCCTCGTGCTGCATGGCTACAACCTGCGCCGTATCCAGGCCGGCATGCAGTACGTGGCGGTCAACCTGGTCGCCTCGCTTCTGTTCCTGATCGGGGTGGCGCTGATCTACGGCGCCACCGGCACCCTCAACATCGCCGACCTGACCCAGCGTGTCGCGGCGCTCGGGCCGCAGGACACCTACCTGCTGCGCATCGGGGCGAGCGTGCTGGCGCTGGCCTTCCTGACCAAGGGCGCGATGTGGCCGCTCGGCTTCTGGCTGCCCACCACCTACGCCGCCGCCTCGCCGCCGGTCGCGGCGATGATGGTGCTGATGACCAAGGTCGGCATCTATGCCCTGCTGCGCGTGTGGCTGGCGGTGTTCGGCGACGAGGCGGGCGAACTCCAGGGCTTCGGCCTCGCGGCGCTCACCGCGGGCGGCATGGCGACCCTGCTGTTCGGCGCAGTCGGCATGCTGGCCAGCCAGGACGGCGGGCGGATGGCGGGCTACGGGGCGATCATCTCGTCGGGCACGCTGCTGGCGGTGCTCGGCCATTCGGGCAGCGCGGTGCTCGCCTCGGGGCTGTACTACCTGATCGGCTCGACCCTGGCGATGGCCGCCTTCATGCTGCTGATCGAGCTCACCGAGCGCATCCGCCCCCCCGGCGCGGCGCTGCTGGCGATCACGATGGAAGCCTTCGCCATCGAGGACAAGCCCGAAGACCCGGTAGGCGTGGGCATCCCGGGCACCCTCGCCTTCCTGGGCCTCAGCTTCGTGGCCTGCGCGCTGGTCATCAGCGGCATGCCGCCGATGGCGGGCTTCGTGGCCAAGTTCAGCCTCTTTCATGCGCTGCTGGCGATGCCGGGCCGGGTGCCCGCGACCACCTGGCTGCTCATCGCACTGATGCTGCTGGCCGGGCTGGCGGCGATCATCGCGCTGATGCGCCTGGGCGTGCGCACCTTCTGGGCCTCGGGCGCCGTCACGCCGCCGCGGCTGCAGCTCTCCGAGGCCTTGCCGGTGGGCGCGCTGGTCGGCCTGTGCGTGGTGCTGACCCTGCAGGCCGGCACGGTGTTCGATTACCTCAGCCGCACCGTCGACGGGCTCGCGCGGAGCGGCCCGGCCAGCGAGCGGGTGCTGGGCGAGCCCCCCGTAGCGCGGCCGGCCGTCGGGGAGGCCTCGCGATGAAGCGCTGGCTGCCCTCTCCCCTGCTGTCGATCGGCCTGCTGCTGACCTGGCTGGTGCTCAACCAGAGCAGCGAGCCGGCGCACTGGCTGCTCGGCGCCGCCCTCGGGGTCGTCGCGCCGCTGCTTGCGCGGCCCCTGCTGCCCCACGGCCACGCCCGCCTCCGCCGGCCGCGGGCGCTGCTGCGGCTCTTGTGGCTGTCGGCGATCGAGATCATCCGGTCGTCGGTGAATGTCGGCCAGCTCATCTTGCTGCGCAAGCCTGAGGCGGTGAATTCGCAGTTCATCCGGGTGCCCCTCGATCTGCGCAGCCCCCACGGACTCGCGCTGCTATCGTGCCTGATCAATTCGACCCCCGGCACGGTGTGGGTGGACCTGCTGCCCGAAAGCCATGAGCTGCTGCTCCATGTGTTCGACCTGAACGACGAAGCGTGGTGGATAGACACCATCAAGACCAGCTACGAGGGCCCGATCATCGAGGTGTTCGAAGGGGCCGGCCCCACCCCGGAAGGAGAAGAGGCATGACGACCACGACGCTGCTGGCGGGGGCGATCTGGTTTGCACTGGGCTGCGTGGTGCTGGGCATGCTCTTTTGCGCCCTGCGCCTGGCGATCGGCCCGACGGCCCAGGACCGCGTGCTGGCCCTCGATACGCTGTGGATGTGCACGATGCTGCTGGCCCTGGTGCTGGGCATCCACCACGACAGCCTGATCTATTTCGAGGCGGCCCTGCTGATCGCGCTGCTCGGTTTCGTGTCGACGGTTGCGCTGGCGAAGTTTCTGATGCGTGGCGAGGTGATCGAATGAGCGTCGCGATGCTGCCCTGGTGGGCTGCCGTGCCGGTGGCGGTGCTGCTGGTGCTGGGCGGGCTGATCACCCTCGTTGGCACCCTTGGCCTCTTGCGCCTCAAGACCTTCTACCAGCGCATCCACGGCCCGGCGATCGCCATCTCGATGGGGGCCGGGTGCATCCTCGTGGCCTCGATGGTGTATTTCACGGCCGCCCAGTCGCGGCTGGTGATCCACGAGCTGCTGATCGGCGCCTTCGTGCTGATGACGGCGCCGGTGGTCGCGATGCTGCTCATGCGCGCGGCGCTCTACCGGGACCTGCGGGGCCGCGCTGCTGCCCGCCCGGCCCTAGCCCAGCCCCCCGTCGGCGAGCTTGGCACCGAAACCGATGAACAGCGCACCGACGCCGCCGGTGGCGGAGGCCGATAGCCGGGGGCGCCGGCGGAAGGTGTCGGCGAGCCAGGTGCCGCCGAAGATCAGCACCGACAGGTAGGCCATGCTGCAAAGCTGCACGACCACCCCCAGGATGAGGAAGGACAACGCCGGGTGGGCATAGCCCGGCGAGACGAACTGGATGAAGAAGGACACGTAGAACAGGATCGCCTTGGGGTTCATCAGGCTGATGAGGAGCGCCACCCGGAAGGGCCGCGGCGTGCCTGCGTCGGGCAACGGCAGGCTGGCCTCGGTGGCGGGCCGGCGGGCAAGGGCCGTGCGCAGCAGGCTCAGGCCGAGAAACACCAGGTAGGCCGCACCGGCATACTTGAGCGCGACGAAGAGCGCCGGGTGGGCCTGGAACACCGACGCGACGCCGGTGGCGGCGAGGGTCATGAGGATCAGGTCACCAACGAAGATCCCGGCCGCGCCCCGGTAGCCAGCGCCGATGCCGGAGCGCGACGCGACGGTCATCACATACAGGGAGTTCGGGCCCGGGACGAGGACGATGAAAATGGTGCCGAGCACGAAGGTGCCGAGATCGGTGACGCCGTAGAACACGCTGGGCTCCGCGCAGAAAGGGAGCAATCCTACGCCCCGCCGCCGCGTACTTCCAGCGCGCCTGCCCGCGGGCAGGCCCGGCGCCTCAAGCCGGCGGCAGCGGCGCTCATAGCGCGGCGACCATCGCCTCGTAGCTCCGCCCCTCGGCCGCGAGATGGGCCGACAGCACGCCAAGGCCCGCGGCGATCGCGTCCCGCGGGCCGGCGGACTTCTCGGCGGCGAGCATGGCGGCGTAGAGCACGCTCACCTTGGCGATGGCCTCCGGGCGGGCATGCCGCCGCACCGAGCGGTAGCCGGTGATCTGCCCCCGGGCATCGGTGATCGGCGAGACGTGGGCGAACACCCAGTAGAAGCTGCCGTCCTTGCAGAGGTTCTTGACGTAGCCCATGAACTGCTCGCCCTCGGCGACCGCGTCCCACAGCAGCTGGAACACCGCGCGAGGCATGTCGGGGTGGCGCACGATGTTGTGCTGACGGCCGATGAGCTCGGCCTCGGGGTAGCCCGAATACTCGATGAAGAGGTCGTTCACCGAGGTGATGCGACCGGCGAGGTCGGTGGTGGAGAGGATGTAGCGGTCGGTCGGGAGAACCCGCTCGTGCTTGGTCGGGACGATGTCACGGGGTTTCATGAAGGCTTCCTGCCGCCCTGCGGCGCACTTTCTGCAGACACGGCGAGCAGGACCTCCTCGCGGTAGTCGTCGGCAATCGGGACGGGCGCCAGCAGCTGGGCGTAGCTGGCACCGGGGATGAGGCGCTTGAGGTTGACGAGCTGGGCCGGGATCGACGGGTGGCGGTCGTTGGCCACGATGTCCCGGGCGGTATCGACGGCCAGACGCGCGATGTTGGCCCGCAGGGAGTCGGTGCCGCGGATCAGCAGCGCGATGATCTGGGGCAGCTCCCAGGCTTCGACGAGGGCCAGCGTCATCTGCCGGAAGGTGAAGCCGATCGCCTGCTCCTGGGCTCGCAGGGGGCGGAAGGCGCGGCCGGAGGCGAGCTCGTCGGCCACCTTGAGGGGGAGTTCGGGGGCGAAGTACCACAGCAGGAGCTCGCCGCTCTCCGACAGCAGCGCGGCCAGGGCCACCTCGTCGGGCGACACGTCGGAGCGCAGGCCGGCCCAGCCGCGGGCGATGCTGGAAGCGATTACGGCGCGGAATTCGCAGTCGTTGCGGCCCTCGCAGCTGTCGTCGCTGACGCTGCTGGCGCCGACCAGCTGGACGAGTTCGTTCCAGCCGGTGTGCAGCACTGCGGCCAGCGTGGTGGTGGTTTCCTGGCCGAGGCGACGGGAGCGGCGGTTCTCGGCGTGGCGCAGTAGCTTGAGGGAGAGGTAGGGATCAGCGAAAACGTAGCCGGCGAGATCACGGGCCGAGATGGCCTCGGTGGACGCCGTATCGAGGCTGGCCAGGGCCTGCATCAGAGCTTGGGTGCGCAACAGCACCGGGATTTCCTTGTCTTTCAGGAACTCCACCCACTGGGCCACGCCCCAGCGCCATTGAAAGGAAGTCAGCATCCGTCCTCCGTGTCCCCGCCCGCGCGCCGGTGTTCTTGCCCGCACCCTTTATTCAAGCTAGTCGACCGCGGCGCGGCACGCCACGATATCAGCAAATCCCGGCTGTCAGTGGTGGCCGTCGAGCATCGCGGTCGCGCCGCCACGCCGACTGCGCCAGTCTTCCACGCAGGCCTTCAGCTTGGCCGCCCGGGCTTGCGGATCGTCGGCCGGGCCGAGCAGGACGATCTCGTCGGGCAGGCGCGTGCGCACCATGGCCCGCTCGCACTCGGCCTCCAGCAGCACCACGATCAGCGTGCCGCGCTCGCGGGCGTGGGCGGCCAGCGCGTGCAGCATGCGGATGGCGTCCATGCCCGCGAGGCCCAGGTGGGTCAGCACCACCGCCGGGGCCTCGGCGCCGATGCGGATCAGCGCCTCGAAGCCGTTGCAGGCGAAATCGGTGTGCATGGCCGGCACAGCGCTGCCGGCGAGTGCGGCCAGGGCACTGCGCTCGTCGTCCTCGCAGACGATCAGCAGGCCCTGCCCTGTCGCCGGGGTTCGCGTCCGCAGCAGACGGTCGATCGACGAAACCACGATCCGCGGCCGTGCGCCCCGCCCAGACCAGGCTTTGAGCTTGCCGTTTTCTGCCCACAGTCGCGCGGTGCGTACGCTCACACCAAGCCGCCGGGCGGCAATGCGGGTGGAACAGGTGATCGTCGAATCCGGGCGTTGCGTCATGGCTAAGATACCAAGTTTGTAAGTTTTTACAACTTTGCCGAATCATTGGGCATTTCTTCGTTTTCGACTAAGGAGAAATGTCTCGCCTATCGCCCTCGTGCCCGGCTCAAGTCCGCCTTTTCACGGCCGTATAAGCACATCGTCACGATCCCTCCGCGTACCTTGATCATGGGAACCCTAGCCTCTCGATTTTTGCGGCCCGTCCTCGGGCTGCTCCTGCTGCTGGGGTCGCTCGAGACAACCGTTGCGGCACCGACCACCTACAGCGTGGCCATCGTCCCCCAGTTCAGCGCCCAGCAGATCCACGCCGAATGGCAGCCGCTGCTGAAGCGCGTCGGCGACGAGGCCGGCGTGACGCTGGAGATGCAGTTCCCGAGCTCCATCCCGGCCTTCGAGAGCGCCTTCCAGCGGGGCGAGCCCGATTTCATCTTCGGCAACCCCTATCACGCGGTGATGGCCAGGCGTAAGCAGGGCTACATTCCGCTCGTCCGCGATGCCAAGCCGCTCACTGGCATCCTGGTCGTGGCCCGGGATGGCCCGGTGTCCAGCCTCAAGGGCCTCTCCGGCCACAAGATCGCGTTTCCGGCCCCGAATGCCTTCGGGGCGTCCCTGTACATGCGCGCCCTGCTCATCGAGAAGGAGCAGCTGCGCATCGAGCCGGTTTACGTGAAGACCCACGGCAACGTGTATCGCCAGGTCCTGGTGGGCGATTTTGTGGCCGGTGGCGGCGTCAACCAGACCTTCGCCGACCTCCCCGCCGCCATGCGCGACAAGCTGCAGGTGCTCTACGAAACCCCGGGCGCCGCGTCCCATCCCCTGGCGGCTCATCCCCGCGTGCCCGAGGGCGTGCGCAAGCGCGTCACCGCGGCCTTCCTCAAGCAGGCCGGCGACGAGCCGGGCAAGGCGCTCCTGAAGGATGTCCGGATACCCAACCCGGTTGCCGCCGACTACGCGCGCGATTACGGCCCCCTGGAAAAACTCCGCCTCGACAAATACCTGGTCCTAGAGGAATGAGCCCTCGGGAGGCCGTCGCCCTGCGCACACCCCGGTCGACGGCTCCCGACACCCGTGCCGCTGCTTCGCCGCAGGCGTCGGCCTGATGCACGCCAACGACTGATCTCCCGTCTCGATGTCCCTCCGCACCGCCCTCCTCCGCCACATGCCCCGCAGCCTGCAATGGCGCCTCGCGCTGCCGGTCGTATCGCTGCTGAGCGTGATCCTGCTGGTGTATGGCGCGACGACGGCCCTGCAGCAAGCGTCAACCGTCGCCGGCATGCTCAACGCCCGGGCCCAGAACCTGGCCAGGAGCGTCGCCGCTGCCAGTGTCGGCCCGCTGCTGATGCGCGATCTGGAGGCCCTGGAGCAGTTGTTGATCAGCAACCTGCGCTACGGCCGGGTTCAGGCCGTCCAGATCATCGACGCGCAGGGCAAGCTCGTCGCCGACGTCGAGATGCAGGACGGGCAAGTGCTCACCCACTTCGGCCGGGTTGCGCCGGAGCTCCCTCCGGGCGACGGCGCCGAACGCAGTGAGAACATCGTGGAGCTCAATCTTCTGGGCCTCAGCCTGCACCGCCACGAGGGCGATCCGGTATTGTGGCAATCGATCCGCAACAACTGGGACAGCCTCGGCTGGGTGCGGGTGACGGTGGACAGCAGCCCCATCGAGCGGATCCAGGCCGGGGTCTGGCTCAACAACCTGCTGCTGATGATGGGGGTGATCGTGATCTCCATCGGCGGCGTCTTCATCCTGCTCCACCGCCCGCTCGCCGAACTGCAGCGGGCGGCCAACTTTGCCCGCACCCTCGCCGACTCCCGTGGCGCCCAGGCGCCGGGCTGCGAGGCGATCGCCGAGATCAACAGCCTGTTCCAGTCGCTTAACCAGGTCTCGTCCAGCCTGGCCAGCCACGAGCGCGCGCTGCTGGCGGCCAAGGACGCGGCCGAGCAAGCCAACCGGGCGAAGGGCTACTTCCTCGCCAACGTGAGCCACGAGCTGCGGACACCGATGAACAGCATCCTCGGCCTTTCGGACATGCTCCAGCTGAGCGAGCTGCCCGGCCGCGAGAAGGAGTTCGCGCGGCTGATCAACGACTCAGGCCGGCAGTTGCTGGTAATCATCAACGACTTGATCGATTTCTCCGATCTCGACGGCAAGAAGGTCAGGCCTCAACAGCAGCCCTTCGTGCTCGAGGGGGTGCTGGCCGAAGTACGCCAGGAGATCGCGGCGGAGGCGGCGGCCAAGGGCCTGGCACTGATGCAGCAGCTTCCGCCCGGGCTGCCGCTGCTACTGGTGGGAGACGGGCCGAGGCTGCGGCAGGCCCTGGCCAAATATGCGGAGAACGCCGTCAAGTTCACCGAGCGCGGCACGGTGTGCATTGCCGTCGAGGTCGAATCCCGCGAGGTGGACGCGCTGGTGCTGCGATTCGTCGTCGAGGATAGCGGCATCGGCATCCCGGAAGCCGACCAGGGCCGCTTGTTCGAGGATTTCGAGCAGGTGGACGCCTCGAGCACGCGCAAATATGGCGGCACGGGCCTGGGCCTCGCCATTGTCCGGCAGATCGCCAGCCTGCTGGGCGGGACGGTCGGGGTCAGCAGCACCGCTGGCCAGGGCAGCCGCTTCTGGCTGACGCTGCGCCTGGGCATCGCCGCGAACGGCATGGCAGACGTGTCAACGCCCGCAGCAGGCACCAGCGACGCTCCTGCCCTCTCCGCTGCCGAGCCATCGGCCTCGCAGCCGCTGCACGACCGGGCGGACGTCGAGGCGGTGAGTCGCGAGCTCGGCGAGCTGATCCGGCTGGGCGACATCTCGGCGCTGCCATGGCTCGAGGCACACGGAAAGCCCTTGCTGCGCGCCAGCCCCGAGGCCCACGCAAGGCTGGTCGCAGCCCTCCAGCGCTTCGATTTCGACGGCGCCGAAGCCGCCCTCCAGGCCTTCGAGACGCCACCTGCCTGAAGGCTGCCGCGGCGGCACTGGTAAACGAGACAGCGCCCCGGCCGGAAACCGGCAGGGGCGCTGCAAATGGCATCGACACCAGATCAGCCGGGCCTGGGCCCGGCTTTCAGAGGGCTCAGACCTCGACGGTGTTCGCCACTTCGACGAAGGCGGGGATCTGGTCGAAGTTCATGTAGCGGTACACATCGGCCGCCTTGGCGTTGACCGCCTGAACCTTCTCCTGGTACTCGGCGACGGTCGGCAGGCGGCCCAGCAGGGCAGCGATGGCAGACAGTTCGGCCGAAGCCAGGTACACCCGGGTGTCGATACCCAGGCGGTTCGGGAAGTTACGGGTCGAGGTGGACACCGCGGTGGAACCCTTGCGGATCTGCGCCTGGTTGCCCATGCACAGCGAACAGCCGGGCATTTCCATGCGGGCGCCGGCCTTGCCAAGGACGGAGTAGTAGCCTTCTTCGGTGAGGATGAGGGCGTCCATCTTGGTCGGCGGGGCGATCCACAGGCGGGTCGGGATGTCGGACTTGCCGTCCAGCACCTTGCCCGCCGCGCGGAAGTGGCCGATGTTGGTCATGCAGGAGCCGATGAACACTTCGTCGATCTTGTCGCCCTGGACTTCGGACAGCACCTTGACGTCGTCCGGGTCGTTCGGGCAGGCCAGGATCGGCTCGGTCACGTCGGCCAGGTCGATCTCGATCACGGCGGCGTATTCGGCGTTGGCGTCCGGCTGCAGCAGCACGCCGTTCTCGATCCAGTCTTCCATGGCCTTGATGCGGCGCTTGAGGGTGCGGGCATCCTCGTAGCCTTCGGCGATCATCCACTTCATCAGGGTGATGTTGGAGCGCATGTACTCGACGATCGGGGCCTTGTTGAGCTGCACCGAGCAGGCGGCAGCCGAACGCTCGGCGGCGGCGTCGGAGAGCTCGAAGGCTTGTTCGACCTTCAGATCGGGCAGGCCTTCGATTTCGAGGATGCGGCCGGAGAAGACGTTCTTCTTGCCCTTCTTCTCGACGGTCAGGAGGCCAGCCTTGATGGCGTACAGCGGGATGGCGTTGACCAGGTCACGCAGGGTGATGCCGCGGGCGGTGGCGTCGGCCATCGTGCCCTTGAAGCGGACCAGCACCGATTCGGGCATGTCGAGGGGCATCACGCCGGTGGCGGCCGCGAAGGCCACCAGGCCGGAACCGGCCGGGAAGGAGATGCCGATCGGGAAGCGGGTGTGGGAGTCGCCACCGGTGCCGACGGTGTCGGGCAGCAGCAGGCGGTTGAGCCAGGAGTGGATCACGCCGTCGCCCGGACGCAGGGACACGCCGCCGCGGGTGGAGATGAAGGACGGCAGCTCGCGGTGCATGCGCACGTCGACCAGCTTCGGGTAGGCGGCGGTGTGGCAGAAGGACTGCATCACCAGGTCGGCGGAGAAGCCGAGGCAGGCCAGGTCCTTGAGCTCGTCGCGGGTCATCGGGCCGGTGGTGTCCTGGGAGCCGACGGTGGTCATCTTGGGCTCGCAGTAGGTGCCCGGGCGGACGCCCTGGCCTTCCGGCAGGCCACAGGCGCGGCCGACCATCTTCTGCGCCAGCGAGAAGCCCTTGCCGTTGTCGGCCGGGTTCTGGGGCAGGCGGAACAGGGTGGACGGCGGCAGGCCCAGGGCCTCGCGGGCCTTGGTGGTGAGGCCGCGGCCGATGATCAGCGGGATGCGGCCGCCAGCGCGGACTTCGTCGAGGATGACGAGGGTCTTGAGCTGGGATTCGGCGATGGTGGCGCCGTTCTTGGTGGCGGTGACCTTGCCGGTGGTGCCGTCAACCTTGAGCTCAATCTCGTCGCCCATGTCCATCTGGCCGGCGTCGATCTCGATGGGCAGCGCGCCCGCGTCTTCCATGGTGTTGAAGAAGATCGGAGCGATCTTGGAGCCCAGGCACACGCCGCCGAAGCGCTTGTTCGGGACGAAGGGGATGTCTTCGCCGGTGAACCACAGCACCGAGTTGGTGGCGGACTTGCGGGAGGAGCCGGTGCCGACCACGTCGCCGACATAGGCGATCAGGTTGCCCTTGGCGGCCAGTGCCTCAAGCTGCTTGATCGGGCCGCGGGAGCCCGGCTCGTCGGCTTCGATACCCGGACGCGGGTTCTTGAGCATGGCCAGCGCGTGCAGCGGGATGTCGGGGCGGGACCAGGCGTCCGGTGCCGGCGACAGGTCGTCGGTGTTGGTTTCGCCGGTGACCTTGAAGACGGTCAGCTTCTGGCTGGCCGGGACTTCGGGGCGGGAGGTGAACCACTCGCCGTCGGCCCACGACTGCATCACGCCCTTGGCATTGGCGTTGCCGGCCTTGGCCAGCTCGGCGACGTCGTGGAAGTAGTCGAAGACCAGCAGGGTCTTCTTGAGGCCTTCGGCCGCGGTCGCGCCGCATTCGGCGTCGCCCAGCAGGTCGATCATCGGCTTGACGTTGTAGCCGCCCAGCATGGTGCCCAGCAGTTCGGTGGCCTTGACCTTGGAGACCAGGCCACAGGCGAGTTCGCCCTTGGCGACCTTGGCCAGGAACTCGGCCTTCACCTTGGCGGCATCGTCAACGCCGGCGGGAACGCGGTAGGTCAGCAGCTCCACCAGGAAGGCCTCTTCACCGGCCGGGGGATTCTGCAGCAGTTCGACCAGGGCTTGGGTTTGCTGCTTCGACAGGGGCAGCGGCGGGATGCCAAGAGCGGCGCGCTCGGCAACATGCTGACGGTAGGCTTCAAGCATGGGTAGATCCTTCCTAGACGGTGGTTACGTGACGGTGTTTCGGCTGGCGCCCCGGCCCTTGTGCGACCGCAGACGCCTCTCCCTCTGAGACTGATACGGCTTTTCGAGCAAAATTCAGTCTTATATATATTATATTTTAAACCTCATGAATTGTGCGATCGCACAATCCAAATTTGCTCAGCCGTTTATGTTACGCCTTTAACCCCCTACCTGCCGCTCTTCAGGCCTGCAGAAAATCCGCCAACGCGATCTCGACCGACTTAAGGGAAATCGGCTTGATCAGCAGGTCGTCGAAGCCGGCGTCGATCAGGCGCTGCTTTTCTTCGGGGAGCGCGTGGGCGGTATAGGCGATGACGTGAAGCCCGCTGAAGCGCGGGTCGGCGCGGAGCCGGGCCAGCACCTCCTCGCCCGACATGCCCGGCATGCTGATGTCGAGGAACACCACGTCGAAGTGGCTGGAAGCGAGCTTGTCGAGCGCGGAGGCGCCGTCCTCGACCTCTTCGGTCACGAAGCCGAGGCGCTTGACGAAGGCCATCGCGAGCCGGCGATTGATTGCGTTGTCGTCCACGACGAGAACGCGTCGGGATGCCGGGGGTGACGTAGCGTTCATGGGCCGGTGCCTGTCATGTGGAAGGGGTGGAGGGGCCCGCAACGGGGAGGGTCAGCGTGAAGGTGCTCCCTTCACCGACACGGGATGCGACGCTGAGTTCGCCGCCGAGCAGGTGGGCGAGCTCCCGGGCCAGGGCCAGGCCGAGGCCGGTGCCGCCGTGGTCTCGCGTGATGAACTGATCCAATTGACGGAATTTCTCGAAGATGGCGTCCTGGGCCTCGGGCGGAATCCCCGGGCCGGAATCGCTGATGTCGAAGGCGAGCCCTTCGCCAAACCGGCGCACCTTCAACTCGACCCCGCCATTTTGGGTGAACTTGATCGCGTTGTTCAAGAGATTGTTGATGATCTGCCGCAGCCGCTGGGGGTCGGTCGTCAGCTGTGCGGGCAGGTCGTCCGCCAGCGTGCACGTGAGCGCCAGTGACTTGCCCTGGGCGTGGGCACGATGGGCGCCGATCAGGTCGGCCGCCAACCGGGCAATCTCGAGCTCGGCCGGCTTGAGCTCCATCCGCCCGGCCTCGATCTTGGCGAGATCCAGCAGATCGTTGACGATGTCGAGCAGGTGCTGCCCCGACGTATGGATGCTGGCCGCGTATTCCTGCTGGGCCGGGTCTTCGAGCTCCACCTGCAGCAGCTCGGAATAGCCGAGGATGCCGTTGAGGGGCGTACGCAGCTCGTGGGACATGCTGGCGAGGAAGTCCGACTTGAGCTTGTTGGCCTCCTCGGCCCGGGCCCGGCCGTCCTCGGAACGCTTGAAGGATTCCTGTACCGTGTCGGCCATGCGGTTGAAGGAGCGCGCCAGCTCGCCCATCTCGTCGGCCGAGCGGGCCTGCAGCCGGTGGGACAGGTCGCCCGCCTGGAAGCGGCCCAGCCCGTCGATCATGCTGGTGATGCGGCGGGTGATAAACTGGGCCATCCAGATCGCCACGATGATCACCAGCACCACCATCACCAGCGTGGACAGCGTCAGCGCACCGGCGGTCTGGGCGAGGTTGTTGCGGATGTCGCCGCGCAGGGCCTCGCGCTTCTGCTGGAATTCCTTGTCGGTCTCGGTGATGGCCTGGCCGATGCGCTTGGCCGACTCGGTCGCCGCGCGGTGGAAGTCGTCCACGTTGGCGCCGATCGTGACGAAGCCGAAGCCACGCCGCGAGTAGCCGTACTGGCCGGTGTAATAGGGGATCGCCGCGGCGGTGGTGAGCTTGTCGAGGCCAGAGAAGAAGATCGCGAACGAGCCCGAGCCGCCCTGCTCGGTGAGCTGGTTCCAGCCGGCGCACTGGGGCGAGAAGTTGAGGTAGCGGCAGTCGAGGGCTACGGTGCCAGCCTTCACCTGGGCGGCGGCGGGCTTCTTCTTGAGGGACTGCCCGTCGAAGGGCGTGACGCCGGCGAGAAAATCCTGGGACGGCTTGCCGGACGCCTGCCACGCCTCGTAGAGCCCCTGGTCCAGCCAGGGCGTGACCTGCTGGCCGGTGGCGGGGTCGTAGCCGACGATGAAGTAATCCCGCGGGTGCGAGATGTTGCGGCTGCGGTGATCCCACATGAAGGCGTAGTTGCCGACGATCGCATCGTTGATCGCGGCGTAGCGCGAATCGGTGGGGCTGAGGTGGTCGGTGAACTCGCGGATGTGATCGTGGTCGAGGGCCAGGCTCACGTAGCCGACAATGCGGCCGCCGCGCTGCACCGGCGTCGCCCACCGCACGATGCCGCGGAAGCGCCGTCCGAGGGGGTTCTCGGTGCCGGCGTAGGCGGATTCCTCGGGTTTGAACTCGATGCCGGCCTTCTTGGCCGAGGCCGGCAGGTAGGGCCCGATCACGCGGCTGCCCACGTAGGCGCCGATCACCTCCGAGACATAGATTTCGCCCGCCTTCAGCTTCTGCAGCTCGGGCCAGTAGCGCTCGGCCTTGATGAAGGTCTGCTCTGGCCGGCTGACGTCGCGCAGCGCCTTGGGCATCAGCTCGCCGGTGGTGACCTTGACGCGCTCGCGGCCGCTGGTGTCGATGAAGCTCATCTCGACGAAGAGCGGGCGCTGCTCGGGCACGCCGATGTATTCCGGCGGGCGGGCGCTGAAGGACTTGGCGTTGTCGGGCAGCGCCTGGCTCGCGTCGGCGGCGAGGGCTTCGTCCCAGCCCTCGGGGCCGGCGCTTTCCCAGCGGGTTTGGTCGTCGGACAGGCGCCAGGCGCCGTGCCGGTGTACCGCTCGGCTGCGGTGAGCGAGAAAACGCCGGTAGGCGGCCTCGTCGGGCTCGACCTGGGCGGCCTGGAGGATGTCGGAATCGCGGTCATAAAGAAAGCCGGCGACCGCCCGGGCGGTGTCGGTGGTGAGCCGTTCGATGCCTTCCCGGGCCCGGTCGTCGAGGGCCTTGATGGCATCGCCCGTGGCCGCGTCGCCCATCTGGCGGATGGTCGCCAGCATCGAGTCGGCCATCGCGCCGGCCTGCCGGCTCACGGTGTCGCCGAGGCGCTGGGCCATCGTCCAGGCCACCAGGGCCAGCAGCAGCAGCGGCAGAACCTTGATGACGACAAAGATCGCTATCAGCTTGCCGCGGATCCCCATCATCCAGCGCTTGATTTCCATGTCCTAACCCACGGGTGAGCCGGAGCCTTGCGGCCTGGCCGGCAGTGATCGAGTCAGACACTCAGCTGCGCGCCACCGCGCAAGCCGGTCTCCCGCGGCCTTTAACGGCCGCGCCGCGGAAAACTGCATGGTCGCCCCCGCGCCCTGCCCTTGCCGCCGGCCCGGCAGCCGGACCAGAATGGGCGCCCTCCCCGATCGGAGATCCACCATGCCCCAAGCCTGCCCCTGCGGAAAACCCGCCGACTATGCCGTCTGTTGCGGGCGCTACATCGATGGCGGCGCCAATGCGCCAGACGCAGAGGCCCTGATGCGCTCCCGCTACACCGCCTTCACCCTGGGCCGGGAGACCTACCTGCTCGCCACCTGGCACCCGGATTTTCGACCGGCAGCGCTTGACCTGGCGGCCGACTCGCACACCCGATGGCTGGGCCTGCAGGTGCGCCGCCACGAGCAGGCGGACGATACCCACGCGGTCGTCGAGTTCGTGGCCCGCTACAAGATCGGCGGGCGGGCCCACCGCCTGCACGAGACGAGCCGCTTCCTGCGGGTGGACGGCCGCTGGCTCTACGCCGACGGCGACATCCATTCCTCCTGAGGCGGGAGCTCAGCCGGCGATGAGCTCGATGGTCTCGCCGGCGAAGTCGACACGCTGGCCCGGGCGCAGCTTGGCCCGCTTGCGGTTCTCGATCTCCCCGTCGACGAACACGTCGCCGTCGGCGACCCGCTGCTTGGCTTCACCGCCGGAACCGCACAGGCCGGCGGCTTTCAGAAGCTGGTCGAGCTGGATGAATTCCCCTTCGACGGGAAAGCGGATGGTCATGGCGGGCGGCTCCGGTTGATTACGGTTTGATGAAAAAAGATTGGCGGATTGTGTCAGAGCCGACACAATCCGCCAAACATCGCAAGGCCGGGAAATCAGGCGGGAATGCGCAGCACCTGGCCCGGGTAGATCTTGTTCGGGTCGCTCAGCATCGGCTTGTTGGCTTCGAAGATCTTCATGTAGGCGTTGGCGTTGCCGTAGCAGGCCTTGGCGATCGCCGACAGGGTGTCGCCGCGCACGACGGTGTGGAAAGTGGCCGGCGGTTCGGGGTTGGTGACAGCGAGCTGGTCGTCGACCTTATCGACGCCATCGACGTTGCCGCAGCACAGCAGCACTTTTTCCTTGGTGGCCTGGTCGGCTACCGTGCCAGCGACGCTCACGGTGCTGGTGGCGCCATCGAAGCTCACCTTGAGGGAGCTTGTGTCCAGGCCCTGCTTGTCGATGTAGGCGACGATCGCGGCGGCGGCCTTCTGGTTGAGGTTGGCCAGCTTGTCCTGGGCGCTCTCGGCGGCAGCCGCCTCGACTTCCTTGCGGCCAAACAGCTTCTCACCTGCTTCACGCACAAAGCTCAGCAATCCCATGTCGTGCTCCTGACTGATGTTGAGGAGATGAGAGACTAAGGCGAACAGCCTGCCAATGCATCACTTAAGTGTGTCCGAAGGCAAATTCGCCCCGGCTTTCACTCGCCCAGGGGCAGCAGCCCGTGGCGCCGGCGGGCACGGGCGCAGCCCTCGTCGCCGATGCCCAGCGCCGCGTAGGGCGCGAAGTCGCGGCACGGGCCGGGGCGGCGGTCGTAGATCGTGCAGTGCACCTCGCCGCCGATGTCGCCGGCCAGCGCAATGCAGCGCGGCGGGCCGTCGTCGGTGCCGCGCATGCGGTACAAGGTGGCGGTGACCGGCAGCGTCAGGGCCACCGGTACGCAACCGCCGGGCTGGCTGTCCAGGTCGGAAACATGGAAATCCACCCGGAAGCTGGCGCAGCAGGCGCCACAGGAGAGGCAGGGGTCAGCCACGCGTCAGCCCGCGCCGCAGCACTTCTTGTACTTTTTGCCGCTGCCGCAGGGGCAAGGCTCGTTGCGGCCCGGGCCGCTCCTGGCGGCGGTGGCCGCGCTCACCGCGACGGGCTCGGGTGCCGGCAGGCCGAGGGCACGCCAGTTCTGGAACAGATGCTGGACCGCGAAGCCCTTCTGTTCGAGCTCGGCGAGCTGGGCTTCGGCGTCGGCGGGCACCGCGACTTCTTCTTCGGGGCCGAGGATCAGCTCCAGCAGCTCTTCGGCGATGGCGGTGTCGCTTACCTTGTCGGGCCACTCGGCGGGCCACATCTCGAAGCCCTGCTCGAAGCCGTTGGTCCATTCTTCGCCGATCGCCGGGTCGTCGTCGCCGCCCTGGGCGTAGCAGAAGGGCTGCCAGCCTTCGGCTTCGCCCTCCTCGTCGCCTTCTTCGTCGGCGATGGCAGCCAGCTGGTCGTTGTAATAGCGCAGCACCAGCTCGATGGCCTTCTGCAAGGTGCTGCCGGAGCCGAAGCCCACTTCGCCCTCGTCGGCGGTCCACACCGCGGGCAGCCAGTCTTCCACCGGGATCGGCAGCGGCGAGGCAACGATGGCGGCGAGGTAGCCGTCGAGCATCTCGAGGTTCATGCAGTCGGCGGGCACGTCGTCGGAAACGAGGAGCTCTTCGAGCTGCTCGAGTTCGTCTTCGGACAGGGGGATGGATTGGGCTTGGGTCATGACGGGTTTTCCTCCAGGTGATCGAGCTCCACCACACACCGGTAAAGGGTCTGGCCGGAATCCCGGTACTTGCGTTCGAAAGGGGTCAGCGGCGACGGGGCCTCGAAGGCCTCGACTGCTACCTGCCGGCCTGTAAGCAGGCCGAGGGCGGCGCTGAATTCTTCCACGTAGATGTTCCAGTTGCTGCGGCACTCCAGCCGCCCGCCCAGCCGCGGCACAAACGGAAACACCGGGTGGGCGTGCCAGCGCCGGGCCAGGTGGCCGATCTTGGGCCAGGGGTTGGGGTACAGGACGTAATGCCGCGCGAGGCGGATGCCGGCCTCGGCCATCAGGCGCCAGTAGTCGACCAGGTCGGCGCGCACGAAGACGAGGTTGGTGGGCATCAGCGCATCCGGGTAGGGCTTCTTGCGGCTGAGGCGGTCTTCGGACTGGTCGACGCCGATCACCCAGTGGTCGGGAAAGGCCCGCGCCAGCTGGATGGTGCTGTGGCCCACGCCGCAGCCGGCGTCAAGGATCAGCGGCGCCTTGCCGTCCCAGCCGGCGAGGCTCTGCACGAAGGCGGCCTTGTTGTAGTCGAGGACGGGTTTGCGGAATTCGTGGCTGGCGTGCCTGGCCACCAGCGCGGCGAGGTGCTCGTGGACACCCTGCTGGGCGCTTTCGGGGATGCGGGAATTGGCGTACATCGCCACAATTCTACGCGGCCGCCCGCAGCAGCGGTACGCCGTGGCTGGCCAGGATGTGTTCGATCTGCCGCGGGTCGGCCTGGGGGCGGATCTCGCGGTACAGGGTTTCGGCCTGGGGAAAGTTGCGGCGCAGCAGGTTGAGCCACTGCTTGAGCCGCCCTGGCGCGTGGCGGGCCTCGACCTTGGCGAGCACCCGCAGCCAGAATTCGGCGATCAGGGGCTGCAGCTCGGCCCACTCGGCGGCGCGGTCGGCGGGCGCGCCGGCGCCGGCCTGGATGCGCCGCACCAGGAAAGGGTCGGCCACCGCGCCGCGGCCGAGCATCACGTCGGTGGCGCCGCTCACCGCCCGGCAGCGCCGCCAGTCGTCCTCGGTCCACACCTCGCCGTTGGCCACCACCGGCACCGCCACCACGTCGGCGATGCGTCCGATCCACTCCCAGTGGGCCGGGGGGCGGTAGCCGTCGTTCTTGGTGCGGGCATGTACCACCAGGCCGACGACACCGCCGTCGGCAAGGGCCCGGGCGCAGTCGAGGGCCTTGCCGGTGTCGGCCACGCCCAGGCGCATCTTGGCGGTGAAGGGAATGTGCCGCGGCACGGCCTTGCGCACCGCGCAGGCGATGGCATGGAGCAGCTCCGGCTCGTCGAGGAGCGCGGCCCCACCCCGGTGGCGATTCACCGTGGGCGCGGGGCAGCCGAAGTTGAGGTCGATGCCCGCCGGATCGAGCCGCGCCAGCTGGGCCGCGTTGTCGGCCATGCAGGCCGGGTCGGAGCCCAGCAGCTGGACCCGTACCGGCGTGCCGCTGGAGGTGGCGCTGCCCGCCCGCAGCTCGGGGGAAATCCGCGTGAAGGCCCGCGCCGGCAGCACCGAGCCCGACACCCGGGCGAACTCCGTCACCGCGTGGGCATAGCCCTCGACGCGGGTCAGCACCTCGCGCAGCACGTCGTCGGCGAGGCCTTCCATGGGGGCGAGCAAGAGGCGGGGCATGGCAGGAATATCCAGCGGATTCAAGACTTTCGAGGGGGCGGACTGTACCGCAAAGCGCCGTCCGACGATAGGCGCCCACGCCGCCCGGCAGCTGCGCGGCAACAGGCGTAAGATGCGCGGCCTGAGCCCACCGACACCCACCCGCAGAATGCCCGCGCCATGCGCCGTTTCGACACATCCTCCGCCACCCGCCGCGAGCTGCTGATCTTCGCGCTTCCGGCCCTCGTGCTGATCGTCGCGGCCTTCGTACTGGCCTGGCAGTTCGTGCGCCCGGCGCCGCCCAAGAAGATCGTCATCAGCACCGGGGCGCCCGGCGGGGCCTACCATTATTTCGGTGAGCGCTACCGGGAGAAGCTGGCCCAGGACGGCATCGAGGTCGAGCTGCGCCCCTCCTCCGGCGCCGTCGAGAACCTGCGTCGGCTGAAGACCGACGACAGCGTCGACGTCGGCTTCCTGCAGGGCGGCATCGCCAACGAGCCGGATTCCGACGACCTGGCCACCCTCGGCAGCATGTACCTCGAGCCGGTGTGGGTCTTCCACCGCAGGCCCGACGCTCGCCTGGAGCGCATCGACCAGCTGCAGGGCCGGCGGATCGCCGTCGGCACCCAGGGCAGCGGCGCCCAGCTCTTTGCGCTGCAGCTCCTGGCCGCCAACGGCTTCGCCACCGACGACCCGCGGCTGGTGGCGCTGGGCGGGATGGACGCGGTGGCGGCCCTCAAGCGCGGCGAGGTGGACGCCTTCTTCGTGGTCGGGGCGCCCCAGGCACCGGTGGTGGACGCCCTCCTCCACACGCCGGGCATCGGCCTGCTCAGCTTTGCCCAGGCCGACGGCTACGTGCGGCATTTCCCCCACCTCGCCAAGATCACCCTTCCCCGCGGCGCCATCGACATCCGCGGCGACCAGCCGCCCCGCGACGTGCAGCTGCTGGCGGCCACCGCCAACCTGGTGGTGAAGGCCGACATCCACCCGGCCATCGTCACCCTGCTCCTCAAGCACGCCCGCGACATCCACAGCCCGCCCGGCCTGCTGCAGGCGGCCAACAGCTTCCCGACGCCCCAGGATCACGCCCTGCCGATGCACCCGATGGCGCGGCGCTTTTATGACTCGGGCCCGCCGCTCCTGCAGCGCTACCTGCCCTTCTGGCTGGCGGTGCTGATCGACCGCCTGTTCGTGATGCTGCTGCCGCTCTTCGCGGTGGTGATCCCGCTCTCCAAGGTGATCCCGGCGATCTACAACTGGCGCATGCGCGCGCGGGTGTATCGCTGGTATGGCGAGCTGAAGTTTCTCGAGGCGGAGATCGATCAGGGCACGGCAGGCGCTCACGACCGGGCCGCCATCGCCGCCTTCCTGGGCCGGCTCGACCGCATCGAGGAGCGGGCCGCCCGGCGCAAGCTGCCGCTGGCCTTCAGCAACGAGCTTTACACCCTGCGTGAACATATTGGCCTCGTGCGTCGCCGTCTGCGCCACCTTGCGGAAACGGTCACGAAGCCCTGAGGCACCGATTGCTAAATTGAAACTGCCCGCGGCGCAGGCATCCTGGCCGGACTTTCCGACACCGCGCCCGGGCCCATCCGAATCAAGAACATCATGAGCCCCCACCTGAACCTCACCGCCCCCTACGCCCCCCTCGTGCGCCGCATCGAAGCCGAGGGTTCGGTGGATGGGCAGATCCTCCGGATCGACCACTTCCTCAACCACCGCATCGAGCCGGCCTTCATCTTCGAGCTGGCCCACGAGCTCGCCAAACGCCTGTCCTTCTTCCAGCCCAACCTGATCCTCACCGCCGAGGCCAGCGGCATCGCGCCGGCGCTGATCGTCGCCCAGACCCTCAACGTGCCGATGGTGTACGCCAAGAAGTACTCGCGCCAGGTCGAGGCGCCGGCCCTGTCACGCCTCATCCACTCGCCCACCAAGGGCGACGACAACCGGCTGGTGATCTCGGGCCGCTACATCAAGCCAGGCCAGCGGATCGTGATCGTCGACGACTTTCTCGCCAACGGCCGCACTGCCGCGGCCCTCATCGACATGGCGCGGGAAGCCGGCGGCCAGGTGCTGGGGGCCGGCTTCGTGGTCGAGAAGTGCTTCAAGCACGGCCGGCAGTTCATCGAGTCGCTGGGCGTGCCGGTGTCCACCCTGGCCCAGGTGGAACACCTCGACAACGGCCGGGCGATCCTCACCCAGCCGGAAGAGGAATAAGGCTCCGCCACTCGCTCAGCGGAATCTGACGCTGACCCCGGGGTTGCCGGGCAGGCCTTCGTAGCTCGCCTTCACTGTCAGGCCCGGCTTGGGCGGCAGCAGCTTGGTGAAGGAACCCAGCGACAGCAGGTCGCCGCGCTTGAGCGGCACGCCGCTGGCCGCCAGGTCGCGGGCCAGCCAGATGGCGGCATTGAGCGGGTTGCCGAGGGTGGCGCTGCCCTTGCCGCTGTCCAGCACGGCCCCGCTGCCGTCGGTGAGGCTCACGGTCATGCTGGCGAATGCGTCGGCGAGGGCCTGGGTGGCCTTCACCGGGATCGCCTTGCCGACCACGCCGGCGCGGGCGCCCACGTTGACCATGGCCAGCATCGGGCCGCCCAGGGTGGACGGGTCGGCCACCATCAGGTCGGGCAATTCGATGTAGGGGGCGTAGCTGCGCATGGCCTTGAGCGCGGCCAGCGGGGTTTCGGCGCGGGCCAGGGCGGCGGGGTCGGCCACCTCGACGATCAGGTCGGCCTCGAACACCGGGCGGGTGCCGAAGGCGGCCGGCAGCTCGGCGCCGTCGGTGGTGAGCGCGCTCTTGAAAACGGTGCCGCGCAGGGGCGCGTCGTACTTGAAGCGCTGCTGCACCGCCGGGTTGGTGAGCCCCGCCTTGTAGCCGACCGATTCGCCGTAGGCCTGGGCCAGGTAGCACACCACCTTGTCGCGCCCGCACAGGCCGTCGGCCATGCTCATGTCAGCGGCCGGCGAGGGCACGGGCTGGCGCGCGACGATGGCGGCCGCCACCGCGGCGGCTTCAAGATCGCTCGGGCAGGCTGCCTGGGCAGCAGCCGGCAGCAGGGTTGAGCACAGGGCAAGGGCAGCCAGGATGGGTTTCATCTTGTTTTCTCTCTTCGGGTGTCGTATCGGTTGCAAGGGGCGAACA